>NZ_FMHW01000002.1:7467500-7624577 GCF_900090325.1 Micromonospora pallida
CTGGGGCGGTTGCCTCCTAAAGGGTAACGGAGGCGCCCAAAGGTTCCCTCAGCCTGGTTGGCAATCAGGTGTTGAGTGCAAGTGCACAAGGGAGCTTGACTGTGAGACTGACAGGTCGAGCAGGGACGAAAGTCGGGACTAGTGATCCGGCACTTGCGTGTGGAAGCGGTGTCGCTCAACGGATAAAAGGTACCCCGGGGATAACAGGCTGATCTTCCCCAAGAGTCCATATCGACGGGATGGTTTGGCACCTCGATGTCGGCTCGTCGCATCCTGGGGCTGTAGCAGGTCCCAAGGGTTGGGCTGTTCGCCCATTAAAGCGGTACGCGAGCTGGGTTTAGAACGTCGTGAGACAGTTCGGTCCCTATCCGCCGTGCGCGTAGGATACTTGAGAAGGGCTGTCCCTAGTACGAGAGGACCGGGACGGACGAACCTCTGGTGTGCCAGTTGTCCCGCCAGGGGCACGGCTGGTTAGCTACGTTCGGAAGGGATAACCGCTGAAAGCATCTAAGCGGGAAGCTCGCTTCAAGATGAGGTATCCCACCATCTTCGGATGGGTAAGGCCCCCAGCTAGACGACTGGGTTGATAGGCCGGAGATGTAAGCTCGGTAACGGGTTCAGTCGACCGGTACTAATAGGCCGAGGACTTGACTACAAAGCCGCTACGCGTCCACTGTGTGATTCACAGCTAACGAACAACCAGGTGTTTGGGTTGTTTGATATGTTGATAGTGTTACGGCGGTCATGGCGGAGGGGAAACGCCCGGTTACATTCCGAACCCGGAAGCTAAGCCCTCCAGCGCCGATGGTACTGCACTCGGGAGGGTGTGGGAGAGTAGGACACCGCCGGACTTCTTTCAGTCGAGGGCCACCCCCATTGGGGGTGGCCCTCGTTGCATTTCCCGGAGAATTGGACGGGACCAGCCGTCGGGGTCGCCGGTTGAAACTGGGTTCGGCGACCTGTCGACAGCCGGTGCGTCATCAGTGGTCAGGGACGGCTCTGGATACCCTCGCGGATCTGTCGGAACAGGGTGCCCGCCGCGTCCACCGGACGGCCGGGGAACATCCCCATCGCCACACTCCCGTGATCGGCCCAACCGCAGACCGCGAAGTCACCGCCGTCGCCGCTGGTGGTGCCACACTTCATCACTCCACCCAGGTGGCCGGCCGGCACCTCGTGCAGCCCCTCCACCGCCCCGGTCTCGTCGGTCATCATCCCGAACAGGGTGTCCAACTCCCGTTCCGGCTGCCACAGCAGCGTGGTGCCGCCGAAGACGAGCACAGACCTGCTCGCGTCCGCGGGGTCCTGGTAGACCACGCCGAAGCTACGGTCCAACTCGATGCTGGCCGCGAACCCGCTGCGGAGGTAGTCCGCCGTGCTCAGGGCCCGCTCGCTGTCGTCCTGCCGGAGGCCGGCGACCTCGGGTCGAACCGTGACGTCGGTGTCCTTCTGCTGTGTCACGCGCCAGCCGAAGGTGCCGAAGACGGCGGCCCCGAGCAGTCCGACGGCGAGGCCGGAGCCCATGAGGATCTTCCAGCGTCGCGAGCGGGGCGTGGGCGGCCCGTTCTCCTCGTCGTCCGGGTCGGGGTGGCCCAGGCGGATCGGCTCCATGGTGAGGTCGATCGGCTCCGACCGGTCGGACGGCGAACGCTCGGACAGGTGTGCGTCGGACATGTCCGCCACCGTACGCGAACACCAGGTGGCGCACGTCGGGTCCGTCGAAGCGCTCCGTAGACTTTCAGGGTGACCGAGAGACTGGATGCCCGTCGCCCCGACGTCCCCGAACTGCCCGCCCAGTACCAGCCGGGCGAGGTGGAGCAGCGACGGTACGAGCAGTGGGTAGCCGGCGGCCACTTCCGGGCGTCGGCGCAGAGCGACAAGCCCCCGTTCACCATCGTCATCCCGCCGCCGAACGTCACCGGTTCGCTGCACATGGGGCACGCGCTCGACCACACCGTCCAGGACGCGCTGGTTCGGCGGAAGCGGATGCAGGGCTACGAGGCGCTCTGGCTGCCCGGCATGGACCACGCGGGCATCGCCACCCAGAACGTGGTGGAGCGGCAGCTCGCCGGCCAGGGGCTCTCCCGCCACGACCTGGGCCGGGAGAAGTTCGTCGAGAGGGTCTGGCAGTGGAAGGCCGAGTCGGGTGGCACGATCCTCGGCCAGATGCGCCGGCTCGGTGACTCGGTCGACTGGGACCGGGAACGCTTCACCATGGACGCGGGCCTGTCCCGGGCCGTCCAGACGATGTTCAAGAAGCTGTACGACGACGGCCTGGTCTACCGGGCGAACCGGATCATCAACTGGTGCCCGCGTTGCCTGACCGCGCTGTCGGACATCGAGGTGGAGCACACCGACGACGACGGTGAGCTGGTCTCCATCCGGTACAGCGACGACGTGGTGGTGGCCACCACCCGGGCGGAGACGATGCTCGGTGACACCGCCGTGGCGGTGCACCCCGACGACGAGCGGTACAAGCACCTCATCGGCACCGAGGTGGAACTGCCGCTGACCGGCCGGCGCATTCCGATCGTCGGGGACGAGCACGTCGACCCGTCCTTCGGTACGGGCATGGTCAAGGTGACCCCGGCGCACGACCCGAACGACTTCGAGATCGGCCAGCGGCACGACCTGCCGTCCCTGACGATCATGGACGAGCGGGGCGTGATCACCGCGCACGGCCCGTTCGAGGGGCTGGACCGCTTCGAGGCCCGTCCGGCGATCGTGGCGGCGCTGCGCGAGCAGGGCCGGATTGTCGCGGAGAAGCGGCCGTACGTGCACGCGGTCGGGCACTGCTCGCGGTGCCGGACGACCGTGGAGCCCCGACTGTCGTTGCAGTGGTTCGTCAACACCACCCCGCTGGCGCAGGCGGCCGGCGACGCGGTGCGCGACGGGCGGGTGCGGATCGAGCCGGCGGAGCTGTCGAAGCGATACTTTGCCTGGGTCGACAACATGCACGACTGGTGCATCTCCCGCCAGCTCTGGTGGGGGCACCGGATCCCGGTCTGGTACGGCCCGGACGGCGAGGTGGTCTGCGTCGGCCCGGACGAGGAACCGCCGACCGGCGAGGGCTGGCGACAGGACGAGGACGTCCTGGACACCTGGTTCTCCAGCGGCCTGTGGCCGTTCTCCACGCTCGGCTGGCCGGAGCAGACGCCGGACCTGGCGAAGTTCTACCCGACCAGCGTGCTGGTCACCGGATACGACATCCTCTTCTTCTGGGTCGCCCGGATGATGATGTTCGGCCTGTACGCGATGGACGGCAAGCAGCCGTTCGACGTGGTGGCCCTGCACGGCATGGTCCGTGACGAGTTCGGCAAGAAGATGTCGAAGTCGTTCGGCAACGTGGTGGACCCGTTGGACTGGATCGACCGGTACGGCGCCGACGCCACCCGGTTCACCCTGGCCCGGGGCGCGAACCCGGGCGGGGACGTGCCGGTCAGCGAGGACTGGTGCCAGGGCTCCCGGAACTTCTGCAACAAGCTCTGGAACGCCACCCGGTTCGCGCTGATGAACGGCGCGCACACCACCGACGCGTTGCCGGCTACCGCCGAGCTGTCGACGGTCGACCGGTGGATCCTGTCCCGGCTGGCGCACGTCACCGCCGAGGTGGACGCGCAGTTCGAGGCGTACGAGTTCGCGAAGGTCTGCGACCTGCTGTACCACTTCGCCTGGGACGACGTGTGCGACTGGTACGTGGAGCTGAGCAAGCCGGTGCTGGCCGAGGGCGGCGCGGCGGCCGACGCGACCCGTCGGGTGCTCGGGCACGTGCTCGACCAGCTGCTGCGGCTGCTGCACCCGGTCATCCCGTTCGTGACCGAGGAGCTGTGGACCGCGCTAACCGGCGGCGCGACGGTCATGACGGCGGCCTGGCCGGTCGCTGACCGTACGCTGGTCGACGACGCCGCGGAAGGCCAGGTCGGCACGGTCCAGCGGGTGGTGACCGAGATCCGCCGGTTCCGTTCCGACCAGGGGCTGCGGCCGACCCAGCGGGTCGTGGCGCGCCTGGACGGGCTGGCCGGCGCGGGCATCGCCGCGCACGAGCGGCTGGTCCGCTCGCTGGTCCGCCTCGACCCGGCGGGGGAGGACTTCCAGGCCAGCGCCACCCTGACCCTGCCCGGCGAGGTGGTCGTCGCCCTGGACACCCGGGGTTCGATCGACGTGGCCGCCGAGCGGGCCCGACTCACCAAGGACCGCGCCGCCGCCGAGAAGGAGGTCGCGCAGGCGCGGGCGAAGCTGGACAACCCGGCCTTCGTCGGCAAGGCCCCCGAGCCGGTGGTCAACAAGATCCGTGACCGGCTCACGGCGGCCGAGGCCGACCTTGTCCGCATCGACGCCGCTTTGGAGGCGCTGCCCTCGTGACCGACCGTACCGACCACACCGACGGCACCCGGGGCGACCGCTCCGGGGCCGTCGACCGCACCGGCTTCGCGGCCGTCGACGCGGAACTCGCCGGCCGTGGGTTCACCCGGATGGCCTTCGAGCTCGACCGGATCGAGTCCCTGCTCGACCTGCTGGGCAGTCCGCAGCGGGCGTACCCGTCGATCCACCTGACCGGGACGAACGGCAAGACCTCCACCGCCCGCATGATCGATTCGTTGTTGCGGGCGTTCGGGCTGCACACCGGCCGGTACACCAGCCCGCACCTGGAGACCGTCCGGGAGCGGATTAGTCTGGACGGGGAGCCGGTCAGCGAGGAACGGTTCGTCGGCACGTACCGGGAGGTCGCGCCGTTGGCCGCGTTGGTCGACCAACGGTCCGCCGAGCCGCTGACCTACTTCGACATGACCACCGCGCTGGCGTTCGCCACGTTCGCCGACGCGCCGGTCGACGTCGCCGTGGTGGAGGTCGGTCTGGGTGGGGCGGAGGATGCGACCAACGTCATCCAGGCCGGGGTGTGCGTGCTGACCCCGATCGGGCTCGACCACACCGAGTGGCTCGGCGACACGATCGAGGACATCGCCCTGGCCAAGGCGGGCATCATCCACAAGGGCGCGACGGTGATCTGCGCCGCGCAGGAGGAGGACGCCGCCCGGCCGATCCTGGAACGCTGCGCCGAGGTGGACGCGACCATCGCCCGGGAGGGGGCCGAGTTCGGCGTCCTGCGCCGGTCGGTGGCGGTCGGCGGGCAGGTGCTGACGTTGCAGGGCCTCGGCGGGGTGTACGACGAGGTCTTCGTACCGCTGCACGGGGCGCACCAGGCGCAGAACGCGGCGGTGGCGCTCGCCGCGGTCGAGGCGTTCCTCGGCGCGGGCGCGAAGCGCCAGCTCGACGTGGAGACGGTGCGGGAGGGCTTCGCCACGGCCAGCTCGCCCGGCCGGCTGGAGCGGGTCCGTACCGCCCCGACGGTGCTGCTCGACGGCGCGCACAACCCGCACGGGATGGCCGCCACGGTCACCGCGGTGCAGGAGGAGTTCGCGTTCAGCAAGCTGGTCGCCGTGCTCGCGGTGCTCGGCGACAAGGACGCGGCCAGCCTGCTGGAGCTGCTGGAGCCGGTGGTCGACCAGGTGGTGGTGACCCGGAACAGCTCACCCCGCGCGATGCCGGTGTCGGAGCTGGCCGCGCTGGCCGCCGAGGTGTTCGGTCCGGACCGGGTGGAGAGCGCCGAGGAGATGCCGGACGCGATCGAGGCGGCCGTCGCGCTCGCCGAGTCCGACGTGCCGGGGGAGCTGAGCGGGGTGGGTGTGCTGATCACCGGGTCGGTGGTGACGGTGGCCGACGCCCGTCGGCTGCTGAAGCGGTGAGCGGCGCCGAGCCGGCCCACCGGCCGGACCCGCCGGACGGTCCGGAGGGGACGCCGCCGGCGACCGGCCGTCGTTCCGGGCTGCGTAACCCGGAGCGCGCGGTACGGGGACTGGGCTCCGCCGTACTGGCCCTGGAGGCGCTGGTGCTGCTGCTGGCGATCCAGCCGATCCGGGTGCTCGGCGGTCAACTCGGTGGAGCCGCGATCGGCCTGATCGTCGGCCTGGCCGTGGCGGCGGTGCTGCTCGCCGGGATGATGGGCCGTCGCTGGGCGTGGCACGTGGGCACCCTGCTCCAGGTCGTGCTCGCGCTCGGCGGGTTCCTGCACCTGTCGCTGGCGGTGCTCGGCATCATCTTCGGCCTGGTGTGGGCGTACGCGTTGCACGTCCGGCGGGTGATCCTGGGCTGAATCGCCCGCCGGACGTGCTGTCAGACGTCGGCGCGGGTGCGCCACTGGGTGAGGGCGATGCCGTGGCCGTCGGGATCCCGGAAGGCGGCGGCCCAGACGTCCAGTTTCGCGCCCCGGTTGACCACCCGGGGGGCGTAGGTGAAGCGGATCCCGGACTCGCGGAGCCGTTCGTACGCGGCCTGGATGTCGTCCACCTCGAGGTTGACGTGCACGAGTCGGCGGCTGATCGGCGCGGCCTCGCTGACCTCGCGGAGCACCAGCCGGGTGCTGCCGGAGGCGAGGACGGCGTTGCCCGCGCCACGGTCGAACTCCTCGAAACCGAGGGTGTCCCGATAGAAGTCCACCGACCGGTCCAGGTTGGTGACCAGCACGGTGATCCCGACGCCGCTGATCGGGGTGGTGCTGCCGCCGGCCTCGGCGCCGAAGATCGCCTCGTCCAGCTCGTCGGGGGCGGGCTCGTCGTCGGGGGCGTCCAGGGGTACGTCGACCGGGTCGACGATCGGCTCGTCGGTGCGCTGCCGGACCGGGACGACCGGTTCCCCACCCGGCTTCACCGCTTCCGGGGCCGACGTACCCGGCTCCGCAGCAGACGTGGCCGCCCCCTCGGACCGGGCCGCCCCCTCGGACCGAATCGGCTCCGAGGCCGGCGTGGCCCGCTCAGTCGGCCGGACCGGTCCGGGCGACTCGATATACGTGACGGACTCGGTCGGTTCGTCCGATCCGGCCGGCTCGGTCCGTGGGCCGCCGTACGGGTCGGGACGCGAGGACGTGGGGTAATCCGCGTCGAGGTCGCCGTACGGGTCGCGGTACGGGGACGCCGGACGGTCGGCGTACGTCGCGCCGGATGCCTCGTCGTACGGGTCGCGGTAGGGGGAGGCGGGGCGGTCGAGGTCCGGGTCGCCGGGCAGTTCGTCGTACGGGTCGCGGTACGGGCTCAGCGGCCGGCTGGCGTACGGGTCGTCGGGCGAACCCGCGTACGGGTCGCCGTAGGCGGTCGGGGGGGCGTCCTCGGCGGGCGGGCGCGGCGCGGGGGCGGCCCGGCGCGGCAGGGGAGCCGTGCCCGGCTCGACGACCGTGCCCTCCAGCACCACCGGGCCGCCCGGCCGCTGGTGCACCACCACCGGTTCCCGGTCCTCGGAGCGCCCGCCGACGTCGTCCAGGAGCGGGTCCGCCGGGGGCGGGTCGCGGTAGTCGTCGTCCGGTCCACGCTCGGCCCACGGCGGCGCGTCCTGCTGGATCAGGACCTCGTCGAGCGGGTCCGCGCCGGCGTACTCGGGCGGCAGGTCGGCCACGGTCGCGGCCGCCTCGGCGTGGGTCGGCACCTCGTCCCAGAGCACCCGGATCCGGCTCTGGTCGTCGAGGGCGACCCGGATGGGCAACGTCTGCCCGATCGCGGGCCACTTGGCGACCGGCACCCGCGGCTCGATGATCTTCTTGGATCGGGGCGGCATCCCCGGAGCGTCGATGACGAGCTGCAACTCGCAGCGACCGAAGGAGTACGTGGTGGGCGGCTCGGAGGCGCTGTGCACGTGCCCGACGCCGACCACCCAGGCACGGCCGCCACCGACCTTGAAGGTGGCCAGCGCGATTGCCAGGGCGACCAGTGCCACGCCCAGCGCGACGATCGACCAGCTCGTCATGCCCAACCCGAACAGGACCACGAAGGTCGCCACGGTGCCGAGCACCGCCGCGATCAGCTTCCGCACCGGCGCGATCGCGCGGTTCCCGCCATTCGCCACTGTGGACCTCCCAGGGGTCAAGGGCCAGGCTAGGCCGGATCGGCGGTGGAAGGAAGGCGCATCCGCCGCGCCGGTGCCGGGGCCGGGTCGCTACGCTGACCGTACCGAGCCGTACCGAATTCCGCGCACAGGAGGAAACCAGCGTGTCCGACATCAGCCCGGACGAGCGCACGCTCGTACTGATCAAGCCTGACGCGGTCCGGCGCGGCCTGGTCGGCGAGATCCTCTCCCGGTTCGAGCGCAAGAGCCTGCGGATCGAAGCCATGGTGTCCCGGACGATGGACGCGGCGCTGGCCGACGAGCACTACGCCGAGCACGTCGAGAAGGCGTTCTACCCGCCGCTGAAGCAGTTCATGACCGGCGGTCCGCTGGTCGCCCTGGTGCTCTCCGGCGACCAGGTGATCGAGGTCGTACGCGGGCTGGTCGGCGCGACCGACGGTCGGCGGGCTGCCGCCGGCACGATCCGGGGTGACCTCTCCCTGTCGAACCGGGAGAACCTGGTGCACGCCTCCGACTCCGTGGACAGCGCCAAGCGCGAGATCGCGCTCTGGTTCCCCGAGCTGGGCTGAGCGTCCCGGCTTTCCCAGGTGCCTGCAGGGGTCCCCTGTTACGCAAAATGCGGTAACAGGGGACCCCTGCTACCACCTCAGTCGACGGGTGGCCGGGTGTGGCTGGTCACCGCGATCCGGTTCCACACGTTGATGGTCCCGATGGCCACGATCAGGTCGGCCACCTCCTTCTCGGCGAAGACCCGCCGCGCCTCGTCCCACACGTCGTCGGGTACGCCGTGTTCGCCGAGCCGGGTGACCGCGTCGGTGAGCGCCAGCGCGGCCCGTTCCCGTTCGTCGAAGAAGGGCGCCTCGCGCCACGCGGCCACGGCGAACAGCCGACGGCTGGACTCGCCCGCGTCGAGCGCGTCCCGGCTGTGCAGGTCGACACAGTAGGCACAGCCGTTGAGCATCGAGGCCCGGAGCTTCACCAGCTCCAGCACCCGCTTGTCGACGTTCGCCCGGACGTACCCCTCCAGTCCGAGCACCGCCTGGAATGCCTCCGGGGCCACCGTCGCCAGGTTGATCCGACTCATCGCGTCCTCCCGTTTCGTGGGTCCGTACTCCGACCGACGGGAGACGGGTCCACGGATGTGACGGCCGGGTGGTGTGACGGTGGTCATGCCGCCGGTGCGGGTGGGCCGGATCGGCCGCCGACGTGGTCGACACCACCCCGCCCGGCAGTCGCGGGCGTCCGGTCGCCCACTGGTCAGGCGGCCTTCCTCCGCTGGTCATCCGGGTCGCGGCCGGACCTCACCTGTCCCCGGTACACCACAGGTGACCGACTTCCCTGGAGGGGACAGATGACTTCTCTCGACCGACGTACTCTGCTGCGCGCCGGCCTGGTGACCGGCGCGGGACTGGCCGGCGGCGCGCTGCTCGGCGGCGCCGGGGCCGGGGCCGCGCCGACGGTCGGCGCGCCGGCCTGGCGGGCCTCCGGCCGCCCGGTTCTCACCCACGGTGTGCAGAGCGGCGACGTGACGGCCGAGTCCGCGCGGGTGTGGACCCGGGCCGACCGGCCGGGCCGGCTGTGGGTGGAGGTGAGCCGCCGGCCGGACCTGCGCGGCGCGCGGGTGCTGCGCGGACCGGTGCTCGACCCGTCCGGCGACTTCACCGGCCAGGTCCGGCTGACCGGCCTGCCCAGCGGGGAGCGGCTGCACTACCGGGTGTCGGTGGAGAGCCTGGACCGGTACGGGGTGCGCAGCGAGCCGCTGCTCGGCTCGTTCACCACCGCCCCGGGCCGGCAGCAGCGCCGTGACGTGCGGTTCGTCTGGACCGGTGACATCGTCGGGCAGGGCTGGGGCATCGACCCGAACTTCGGCGGGATGAAGATCTTCGAGTCGATGCGGGGCGTCCGGCCGGACTTCTACCTGTGCAGCGGCGACAACGTGTACGCCGACGGGCCGCTCGCCGAGACGGTCACCCTGCCCGACGGCCGGATCTGGCGCAACCTGGTCACCCCGGAGAAGAGCAAGGTCGCCGAAACCCTCGCCGAGTACCGGGGGCAGTACGCGTACAACCTGCTCGACGAGCACCTGCGGGCGCTCGTCGCCGAGGTCCCGCAGGTCATCCAGTGGGACGACCACGAGGTGACCAACAACTGGTACCCGGGGGAGATCCTCACCGACGCCCGGTACACCGAGAAGCGGGTGGACGTGCTCGCCGCACGGGCCCGGCAGGCGTTCGGCGAGTGGCTGCCCGTGCCGACGGAGTCGACGCTGTACCGGAAGCTGTCGTACGGGCCGCTGCTGGACGTCTTCGTGCTGGACATGCGCACCTACAAGGACCAGAACGACGGCAACACGTACGCCGACCCGGAGCGCGGCCTGCTCGGCCGGGAGCAGCGGGAGTGGTTGATCCGGGAGCTGAAGCGGTCCCGGGCGACCTGGAAGGTGATCGCCAACGACCTGCCGATCGGCGTGGTGGTGCCGGACGGGTCGGCCGCGCAGGAGGGCGTCGCGCAGGGCGACCCGGGTGCCCCCGCCGGCCGGGAACTGGAGTTCGCCGAGGTGCTGGGCGCGGCGCACCGGGCCGGGGTGACCGGCATCGTGTTCCTCACCGCCGATGTGCACTACACCGCGGCGCACCACTACGACCCGGCGCGGGCGGCGGTGCGCGACTTCACCCCGTTCTGGGAGTTCGTCTCCGGCCCGGCGCACGCCGGGGCGTTCGGCCCGAACGCGCTGGACGGCACGTTCGGCCCGCAGGCGGTCTTCGTGAACGCCCCGCCGCGCGCCAACACCTCCCCCGGTGAGGGCTTCCAGCACTTCGGCGAGGTGAGCATCGACGGGGAGTCGGGCGCGTTCACGGTGCACCTGCGCGACCGGGACGGCGTCTCCCTCTGGACCACGACCCTGCCCGCCCCCGGGCGCTGACGTCCGCCGTCTCCGGGGTCGACGGTCCGCCGCCGGCCCCGGAGACGGGGATTACTCGGCGGCGGACCCGGGGTGGGGTCGAGTATCCTTGGGCACCGTAAGGCGACGACCCGGCCATCACCGGTGAGCCTCCGGAAGAAAGGGCCGTGCGGCCCGAGTAGAACCGGACGGGTCCGGCCCGTCACAGCCGGCCAACGAGCGGGCGGTCGATCTCGGCCGTCAAGCGGGGTGGTACCGCGGGTCCGACCCGGGGCGCCGGTCACGGCGTACCGACGACGGCTCGTCCTCGCAGACCCACATACCGTGAGCTGCTGTTGAGGAGAACGACCCCGATGGCCTATCCGTTGCACGACCCGACCGCCGGCGGTGTCCCGGCGAGCCCGGACCTGCCCGCGGTCGAGCGCCGGGTCCTGGAGCACTGGACGGCCGACAAGACCTTCGAGGCGTCCGTCGAGGCCCGTCCCGCCGACAACGAGTACGTCTTCTACGACGGTCCGCCGTTCGCCAACGGCCTGCCGCACTACGGCCACCTGTTCACCGGGTACGTCAAGGACGTCGTCCCGCGCTACCAGACGATGCGTGGCCGGCGGGTGGACCGGCGCTTCGGCTGGGACTGCCACGGCCTGCCCGCCGAGGTGGTCGCCGAGAAGCAGCTCGGCATCACCACCAAGGCGGAGATCCTCGACCTCGGCGTGGACCGGTTCAACGAGGCGTGCCGCACGTCGGTGCTGGAGTTCACCCACGACTGGGAGCGGTACGTCACCCGGCAGGCCCGCTGGGTCGACTTCGCCAACGACTACAAGACCCTCGACCTGGACTACATGGAAAGCGTCATGTGGGCCTTCCGGACCCTGCACGACAAGGGCCTGGTCTACGAGGGCTTCCGGGTGCTGGCGTACTGCTGGCGGTGCGAGACGCCGCTGTCGAACACCGAGACCCGGATGGACGACGTCTACCGGGACCGGCACGACCCGACCCTGTCGGTCTGGTTCACGCTGACCCCGGACGAGAACGCCCCGGAGCTGGTGCGCGGGCCGGTCAGGCTGGGCGTCTGGACCACCACGCCGTGGACGCTGCCGTCGAACCTCGCCCTCGCCGTCGGCCCGGACATCGAGTACGCGGTGCTGGAGCACCAGGGTTCCCCCGACAGCGGGCACAGTGGTGAGCGCTACGTGGTCGGCGCGGCGCGGCTCGGGGCGTACGCGAAGGAACTGGAGGGGTACGAGCAGGTCGGCACGGTCCGGGGCGCGGACCTGGTGGGTCGGCGCTACACCCCGCTCTACGACTTCCTGGTCGAGCCGGCCGGGCCGAACGCGTACCAGGTGCTCGGCGCGGAGTTCGTCACCACCGAGGACGGCACCGGGATCGTGCACATGGCCCCGGCCTTCGGTGAGGACGACCAGAACGCCTGCAACGCGGCCGGTATCCCGACCGTGGTGACCGTGGACGACCACACCCGGTTCACCGCGCTGGTACCGCCGTACCAGGGCGAGCAGGTCTTCGACGTGAACAAGCCGGTGATCCGGGAGCTGAAGGAGCGGGGGGTGGTGTTGAAGCAGGACACCTACACCCACGCGTACCCACACTGCTGGCGCTGCGACACCCCGCTGGTCTACAAGGCGGTGTCGTCGTGGTTCGTCGCGGTGACCCAGTTCAAGGACCGGATGGTCGAGCTGAACCAGCAGATCAACTGGACCCCGGGACACATCAAGGACGGCTCGTTCGGCAAGTGGCTGGCCAACGCCCGGGACTGGTCGATCAGCCGGAACCGGTTCTGGGGCTCGCCGATCCCGGTGTGGAAGTCCGACGACCCGAACTACCCGCGCGTGGACGTGTACGGGTCGCTCGCGGACATCGAGCGGGACTTCGGCGTACGCCTGACCGACCTGCACCGGCCGGCGGTGGACGACCTGGTCCGTCCCAACCCGGACGACCCGACCGGCAAGTCGACGATGCGTCGGGTGCCGGAGGTGCTGGACTGCTGGTTCGAGTCCGGCTCGATGCCGTTCGCCCAGGTGCACTACCCGTTCGAGAACCGCGACTGGTTCGAGAACCACTACCCGGGCGACTTCATCGTCGAGTACATCGGACAGACCCGGGGCTGGTTCTACACCATGCACGTGCTGGCCACCGCGCTGTTCGACCGGCCGGCGTTCCGTAACTGCCTCAGCCACGGCATCCTGCTCGGCTCGGACGGCCGGAAGATGTCCAAGAGCCTGCGCAACTACCCGGACGTGTACCACGTCTTCGACTCGTACGGGTCGGACGCGATGCGCTGGATGCTGATGTCCTCGCCGGTGCTGCGCGGTGGGGACATGGCGGTGACCGAGGCGGGCATCCGGGACGCCGTCCGGCAGGTGCTGCTGCCGCTCTGGAACGTCTGGTACTTCTTCTCGCTCTACGCCAACGCCGACGGGTACCAGGCGAAGCGGAAGACCGACGCCGCGCCGGCCGGTGGCGGCGAAGCCGCCGGTAACCTGCTCGACCGGTACGTGCTGGCGAAGACGAACGAGCTGGTCGCCACGGTCGGCGCCCAGATGGACGCGTACGACATCTCGGGGGCCTGCGCCACCGTACGGTCGTACCTGGACGCGCTGACCAACTGGTACGTGCGGCGCTCGCGGGACCGGTTCTGGTCCGGTGACGCGGACGCCTTCGACACGCTCTGGACGGTGCTGGAGACGCTCTGCCGGGTGGTGGCGCCGCTGGCCCCGCTGACCGCCGAGGAGATCTGGCGGGGGCTGACCGGCGAGCGGTCGGTGCACCTGACCGACTGGCCGTCGGCCGACGAGTTCCCCGCCGACCACGACCTGGTCGCCGCGATGGATGCCACCCGGGAGGTCTGCTCGGCGGCGCTGTCGCTGCGCAAGGCCAAGGGGCTGCGGGTCCGGCTGCCGCTGGCCCGACTGACGGTGGCCTCGCCGGCCGCCGTCGCGCTGCGTCCCTTCGGTGACCTGGTCGCCGACGAGGTCAACGTCAAGGCGGTGGAGTTCACCGGCGAGGTGGCCAACTACTGCCAGCAGGTGCTGACCGTGGTGCCCCGGGCGCTCGGCCCCCGGGTCGGCAAGCAGGTGCAGCAGGTCATCAAGGCGGTCAAGGCGGGGGAGTGGGAGCTGGTCGACGGCGCCCCGGTCGCCGCCGGGGTCACCCTCGCCGAGGGCGAGTACGAGCTGCGCCTGGTCGCCGCCGACGCGGAGCACTCCGCACCGCTGCCCGGCGGTGAGGGGGTGGTGGTGCTGGACACCACGGTCACCCCGGAACTGGCCGCCGAGGGGCTGGCCCGGGACGTCGTCCGGGTGGTGCAGCAGGCCCGCCGGGACGCCGACCTGGACGTGTCGGACCGGATCACGCTGGTGCTGTCCGCCTCGGACGAGGTGCGGGCGGCGGTGTCGGCGTACCGGGACTTCGTCGCTGCCGAGGTGCTGGCGGAGTCCGTGGACTTCGCCGACGCGGTCGACGGGTTCACCGGCGAGGCCGGCGAGGGCGACCGGGTGACGGTGGCCGTCCGCCGGGTCTGACTCTGCGGGGGACGCGCACGGATTGCGGCAAGTCGGGCTCATCATGACGCAGGACACCCCGACTTGCCGCAACCGGAGTGGCTCAGCCTGTTTTCGCTGGAAGAAGGCCCTTTCCGGCGCACCGGTTCCGCCGGTTGGGTGACCCGGCGGGGGCCGCTGGTGGTGGGCCGCCCGTCGGATAACGTGACACGCCGGAGACCGTACGACCGCCGGAGGACCCGTGCCGCTGCTCTACACCATCGGTCAGCTCACCGTGGGTAACCTGCTGCGGTGGGGATGGCGCCCGACAGTGGAGGGGCTGGAGCACGTACCTGAGCAGGGGGGTGCGATCCTCGCCGGCAACCACCTCTCCGTCGCCGACGAACTGTTCCTCGGTGCGACGATTCCCCGGCACCTCGCCTTCTGGGCGAAGTCCGAGTACTTCAAGGGCACCGGGTTCCGGGGCCAGCTGACCAAGTCGCTGCTTACCGGACTGGGCGCGATTCCGGTGGAGCGGGCCGGGGGACGGGCCGCGCTGTCCGCGTTCGACGCGGCGATCCCCGCGCTCAAGGCCGGTGACCTGGTGGTCGTCTACCCGGAGGGGACCCGGTCGCCGGACGGCCGGCTCTACCGGGGCCGCACCGGCGCGGCCCGGCTCGCCGTCCTGGCCGGTGTGCCGATCGTTCCGGTGGGCATGATCGGTACGGAGAAGGTGCAGCCGATCGGCGCCCGGATGCCGAAGCTCGGCGCGGGGAAGATCACCGTGCGGTTCGGCAAGCCGCTGGACTTCACCGGGCGCTCCGACGACCGCACCTCGCTGCGGGAGATGACCGACGAGCTGATGACCGAGATCCAGAAGCTCACCGGCCAGGAGTACGTCTCCCGCTACGCCCCGCCCCGCAACCAGCCTCCCCGCTGACCCCGGTCAGGGCGGACCGGTGGCCCGGTGCTCCTCCTGGGCCACCACGGCGTCGACATCGGTGAGGCGGTCCAGTTGGGCCAGCGTGCGGGCCATCCGCGCGTTACGCGGGATGCGGTGCCGGTTGCGGGCCAGGAACGCCCAGTAGCCGGCGGTGAACGGGCAGGCGTCCTCGCCCAGGCGCTGCTTCGGGTCGTACCGGCAGTCGCCGCAGTAATCGCTCATCCGGTTGACGTACGCGCCCCCGGAGACGTACGGCTTGGTGGTCATCCGGCCCAGGTCGGCGTACTGGCTCATGCCGATCACGTTGGCGGTCATCACCCAGTCGTAGCCGTCGACGAAGCTGTGGTGGAACCAGTCGACCAACTCGGCGGGGCGCCAGCCCCGTTGCAGGGCGTAGTTGCCGAGCACCATCAGCCGGGGGATGTGGTGCACCCAGCCGTGGTCGCGGACTCCGGCCAGCACGTCGGCCAGGCAGCGCGCGGTCACCGCGTCCGCGTCCAGGTCCCGGAACCAGTCCGGCACCCGGCGGCGGGCGGCCAGTTCGTTGTTCTGCCGCCAGGACGGGCCGAAGTACCAGTACAGGTTCCAGACGAAGTCCCGCCAGCCGAGGATCTGTCGGACGAAGCCCTCCGCGCTGGCCAGCGGGGCCCGGCCCGACCGGTACGCCTGCTCGGCGCCGCGTACCGCCGCCATCGGGTCGAGCAGGCCCAGGTTGAACGCGGCGGAGAGCATGCTGTGCGCCATCCACGGGTCGCCGGCCAGCATGGCGTCCTCGTACGGGCCGAACTCCGGCAGGCGGTGCGTGAGGAAGTGCCGTAGCCGGGCCCTGGCCTCCTTCGTCGTCGCCGGGAAGCGGCGTGGACCGTCCCGGCCGACGAACCGGATCCCCTCCCGCTCCCAACGGTCCAGGTCGGCCCGGACCTCGGCGTCGATGTCGTCCTCCCGGGGCATCGGCGGCGCCGGTACGGCCAACCGCGCCGTGCCCTTCGGCGGGGGCTGACGGTTCTCGGTGTCCAGGCTCCACCGCCCGCCGACCGGCTCTTCCCCCTCGACGAGCACCCCGTGCCGCTGCCGGGCGAACCGGTAGAACGCGTCGAGGCGGAGTGCCCCGCGCCGGTCGTCCGCCCAGTCGGCGAAGTCCTCGAGGCTGGTGATGAAGCCCTTCGGCGGGAGGACGGTCACCCCGTCCAGTCGGCGGACCAGTGCCAGCGCCCGGCGGGAGGTGGGGTGGTGCACCTCGACCGGCTCGCGGACCTCGCGCAGCGCCTCGGCGTACGTCTCGGCGCGCAGGTAGCGGGCCTGGTCGCCGAGTTCGGCGGCGCGGTGCCGCAACGCGGAGAGGACGAGGTGCGCCTTCTGCCGGTGGTAGGCACGGCGGCGGAAGACCGCCTTGGACTCGATCAGCAGGACCGGTTGGTGCCGGTCGTCGAGGAAGTGCGGTCCGAGCTGGTCGGCGAAGAGCCACCGCCGGGGCATGTCCTGATTGTGCCCCCAAGGGCGGTTAGGTGTGCCCCGAACGTGAACAGTCGTTCGTGTTCCACGTCACCCTCGGGCCACGATCCGTTCCCGGAAGCTGTCGAGCAGGGCCGCGCTGTCGGTCAGCGAGAGCCGGGTGAAGACCCCGCTGGCGATGCTGCCGTGGTCGGCCCAGGTGCAGACCACCACGTCCGTGGTGTCGGCCCGCCCGACCGCACAGCGCTGGTGCTCGCCGCGTACGTCGGTCTCCACCACCTGCTGCGTGCCCAGCTTGTACTTCGGGGTCAGCCGGGTCAGCTCCTCCTCGGCGTCCGACTCCGGGGTGAATCGGAATCCGGTGCTGCCGAAGACGGTGACGGTCTTGCCCTGCGAGCTGCTGTAGACCCCGGCGAAGACCTCATCGGCCAGCACGTGTTGGGCCTCCAGCTCGGTACGCAGCTCGTTGGCGGTCCGCTCGCTGCGCACGTCGCTCTGGAGCCGCAGGTCGCTGACCTGCGACGGCAGGCTCGCGTTGGCCGGGTACTGCTCCCACATCGGCTTGCCGAACCAGGCGGGGCAGCCGCAGCAGCAGGCGATCGAGAGCAGGGTCAGGACCAGCATCCGGGTCGGCCAGCGGCGCTTCTTCTTCGGCGGCGGCGGGGCGTACCCCTGCGGGGCGTGCCAGTTGGGCGGCGGGGCGACCGGCGGTGGGGCGTGCCGCTGCTGGGGCGGGACGACCGGCGGGGCGGCCGGCCGCGCCGGAGGTGGTGAGACCGGTCGCGCCGCTGCCGGCGGCGGCGCGGAGACCGGCCGGGCCTGCGGCGCGGAGACCGGCCGGGCCTGGGGCGCGGAGACCGGCCGGGCCTGGGGCGGTGAGACCGGCCGGGCCTGGGGTGGGGTGGCGGGCCGGGCCTGCGGCGCCGGAGCCGGCGGGGGAAGGCCGGCGGCGACACCGGCCGGGCGGCCGGGGCGGACACCGGACGCGCGGGCGGCGGCGACACCGGCCGGGCGATCGGGGGCGGCGAGACAGGGCGCGCGACCGGCGGGGGCGCCGGATGCCCGGAGACCGGACTCACCGGCGGCTGCGGGGTGACCGGTGGCGGTGACCAGGCCGGGGCCGGCGGCTCCGGGGGCGTCCAGGCCGGGGCGTCCTGCGGGGCCGGGTACGTCCGGGTCGGTGGCAGCGGCTCGTAACCCGCGTTCAGGTCCCAGCTACCGGTGTCGGCGCCCGCCCACGGGTCGACCGGAGTCTGGTGCTCCGGCGGCTCGACCGGCGGCATGGGCGGCGGGGTCGGCTCGGCGGAGTGGCCCCAACCACGCTTCTTCGGCTTGGGCGGTGGCACCGACGCGGAACCGCTCCAGCGCGGTGCGGGCGGGGCGGGGGTCGGCTCCGCCGCGCCCGCCTCCCGGTCGATCCGGGTGCCGTCGGGCGTCCGGTCCGGGATGACCCGGTCGATCCGGGTGCCCTCGGGCGTCCGGTCCGGGGGGACCGCGTCGATCCGGGTGCCGTCGGGCGCGCGCTGCTCCGGCGGGTCCGCCTCGACCCGGGTGGCGTCGGGCGCATGATCGCCGGGCCGGGCCGGTTCGGCCCGGGTGGCGTCGGGCTCGCGCTCCTCGGTCCGGGTGGCGTCGGGGACGTGTTGCTCCGGCGCGGTCGGGTCGGACCGGTGCGGGGCGGTCGGGCTCTCCCCGGTCGCCGGTTCGTCGGGCTCGCCCGCCGGGCTCTCGACCGTCCGGTCGGTGGGTACGGCGGGAGGTTCGGGCTGGCCGGAAATCACCTGGTCCCGGGCCTCCGTCGCGGACGGTGGTGGGGCCGGCGTGTTCCCGGCGGCCGGCTCTTCTGCTCCCGGCTGCGGCTCCGGCATCGCGGCAATCTCCTCTCGCGCCGTTGCGAGGTTAGTACCGGTAGGCCAACCGGGGCCATTCGCGCCCCCCGTACCCGGGATGTCCGGTACCTACCGACGGTGGCCGGTCCGGCCCGGTCCGGCCGGACCGGCCACCTACCGGGTGGTCGCCGTGGCGCGGAGCCGCTCGAACACCTGATTGGTCAGAGCGATGGTGGTGCTCGGCAGGGCGGCGGCTGCCGAACCGAGGGCGGAGTTGCCCTCGATGGGGCTCACCTCGACCTCGATGCGCAGGTTGCGGTACAGGACGTCGACGGTCGTGGCGTCGTCGGTCTGCCACAGCCGGACGCCGTCCGCCGGCTCCTCGAGGGTGCGAGGGAAGCTCGCGGGCAGCGGGGAGGCAGTTCCGGACAACTGCCGGAAGTCCGCCTTCGGCTTCTCGTACTCCGCCTTGGCGAGCTGAGGCGTGTCGAAGGTGTACACGTTGACCGAGGCGTCGCCGCCCGAGCGACCCGGCTGACCGTAGAAGAGCACCATGCAGCGGAAGAGGCCCGGCTCGTCGAGGGTGACCCGGCCGCCTGGCTTCTTGTCCATCGGGGTCTCGACGAGTTCGCCGAGGAGCGGGGCGACGAGCTTGTAGTCGACCTCGTCGCACAGCCCGGTGCCGACCTGGTACGAGTCGGCGGCGGGAGCCTGCGCCTCGGTCTTCCCGGTGGTTCCACCGGTGCAGCCGGCCAGAACGAGCGGGAGCAGGGACAGGGCGAGCAGTCGACCGGGTACGGTGTTGATCATCGGGGGATTGTGGTCGTCGTCGATCGACCGCACATCGTCCGTTCGGGTCGACCGACCGGGTCCGGCGGGCCCGGTCGGGTGGACGCCGGTGGGCGGGGCGCCGCCCGGTGGACGCCGGTGGGCGAGCGCCGGTGGGCGGGCGCGTACCCTTGGGCGTCATGAGCGTCCCGTCCACCACGCCGCGTCCCACCGTGGCGAACTCCGTCTGGTCCCGGCTGGAGCCACTGCTGCCCCAGGTGACCAAGCCCATCCAGTACGTCGGTGGTGAACTGGGGGCGGTGGTCAAGGACTGGGACGCCGCGACGGTCCGCTGGGCGCTGATGTACCCCGACGCGTACGAGGTGGGCCTGCCCAACCAGGGCGTGCAGATCCTCTACGAGGTGCTCAACGAGCTGCCCGACGTGCTCGCCGAGCGGACGTACGCGGTCTGGCCGGACCTGGAGAAGCTGATGCGGACGCACGGCGTCCCGCAGTTCACCGTCGACGCGCACCGCTCGGTGCGCGGCTTCGACGTGTTCGGCGTCTCGTTCTCCACCGAGCTGGGCTACACCAACCTGCTCAACGCGATCGACCTGGCCGGCATCCCGCTGCTTGCCGCCGACCGTACCGACGCCGACCCGGTGATCGTGGCCGGCGGGCACGCCGCGTTCAACCCGGAACCCATCGCCGACTTCGTCGACGCCGCTGTGCTCGGCGACGGCGAGGAGGCGGTCCTGGAGATCACCGCCATCGTCCGGGAGTGGAAGGCCGAGGGCTCGCCCGGCGGCCGGGACGAACTGCTGCTGCGGCTGGCCCGCACGGAGAGCGTCTACGTGCCGCGCTTCTACGACGTGGACTACCTGCCCGACGGCCGGATCCAGCGGGTCGTGCCGAACCGGGCGGACGTGCCGTTCCGGGTGCACAAGCGCACGACGATGGACCTGGACGCCTGGCCGTACCCGAAGAAGCCGCTGGTCCCGCTCGCCGAGACGGTGCACGAGCGGTACGCGGTGGAGATCTTCCGGGGCTGCACCCGGGGTTGCCGGTTCTGCCAGGCCGGCATGATCACCCGCCCGGTACGGGAGCGGTCGATCACCACCGTGGGGCAGATGGTGCAGCAGGGGCTGGAGTTCTCCGGCTTCCATGAGGTGGGCCTGCTCTCCCTGTCGTCGGCCGACCACTCCGAGATCGGCGACATGTGCTCCGGCCTGGCCCAGCAGTACGAGGGCACGAACGTGTCGCTGTCGCTGCCGTCGACCCGGGTGGACGCGTTCAACATCGACCTGGCCCAGGAGTTGTCCCGCAACGGCCGGCGTACCGGCCTGACCTTCGCCCCGGAGGGCGGGTCGGAGCGGATCCGGCGGGTCATCAACAAGATGGTCTCCAAGGAAGACCTGATCCGCACGGTCGTCACCGCGTACACCAACGGCTGGCGGCAGGTGAAGCTCTACTTCATGTGCGGCCTGCCCACCGAGACCGACGCCGACGTCCTGGAGATCGCGGACATGGCGCACGAGGTGATCAAGGCCGGCCGGGCGGCGACCGGCTCGAAGGACATCCGCTGCACGGTCTCCATCGGCGGGTTCGTGCCGAAGCCGCACACCCCGTTCCAGTGGGCGCCGATGGAGCGGCCGGAGGTCATCGACGGCCGGCTCAAGCTGCTCAAGCAGGCGATCAACGCGGACCGCTCGCTGGGTCGGGCGATCGGCTTCCGGTACCACGACGGCGAGCCGTCGATGATCGAGGGCCTGCTCAGCCGGGGTGACCGGCGGGTCGGCTCGGTGATCCGCCGGGTCTGGGAGAACGGCGGCCGGTTCGACGGCTGGAGCGAGCACTTCTCCTTCCAGCGCTGGGTGGACGCCGCCGCCGAGGTGCTGCCGACGTTCGGTGTCGACCTGGACTGGTACACCACCCGGGAACGGGACGAGTTGGAGGTCCTGCCCTGGGACCACCTCGACTCCGGCCTGGACAAGGACTGGCTCTGGCAGGACTGGCAGGACGCGCTCAGCGAGTACGAGCAGGACGACTGCCGGTGGACGCCCTGTTTCGACTGCGGTGTCTGTCCGGCCATGGACACCGAGATCCAGATCGGCCCGACCGGACGGAAACTGCTTCCGCTCACCCCGATCACCGGTACCGGCCTGCGGGTACCCACCCCGGCGGCCCAGTAGGGACCTTCCCGGCGCGCTCGTCGTGCGCCGGGGAAGGTCCGGGCTGATCATCGAGTTGTCGTCACGGTGCGTGTCACCGACAATGACTCCGTGATCAATGGGTACTGACACTCCGAGGAGCACGAAGATCAACAAGAAACCACAGCCGGAGGGTGGGCAGGCGCCGGTCGTTCAGCGCGTCCGCATCCGGTACGCCAAGCGGGGACCGCTGCGGTTCACCTCGCACCGGGACTTCGCGCGGGCCTTCGAACGGGCACTGCGGCGGGCCGGGGTGCCGATCGCCTTCTCCCAGGGCTTCACCCCGCACCCGAAGATCTCCTACGCCAGCGCCGCCCCAACCGGGGTGGCCAGCGAGGCGGAGTACCTGGAGATCGGCCTGCGCGCCCCGGTCGACCCGGCCGACCTGCGCGTCGCGTTGGACGCCGCGCTCTCGCCCGGTCTCGACGTGCTCGACGCGGTGGTGGCCGACGGCGGCAGCCTGGCCGACCGGATCGAGGCATCCCACTGGTGGATCGAGCTGCCCGGTGTCGACCCGGTCACGCTGCACCGGGCCGTGGACGCCTTCACCGCCGCCGGCGAGGTGCTGGTCGAGCGGATGACCAAACAGGGGCGGCGCACCTTCGACGCCCGAGCCGCCGTGGTCCGGGCCGTGGTCCGGGAGCCGGCGGAGACGCCTTCCGAGGTCACCGGCGTACCGTGTGCGATACTCGAACTGGTCGTCCGGCAGGTCACCCCCTCCGTTCGACCCGATGACGTCCTTTCCGGCCTTCGCGTGGTGGCCGACCTGGAGCCGCCGGTGTCGCCGCGGGTGACCCGGCTGGCGCAGGGCACGTTGACCGCGCAGGGCGCGATCGCGGATCCGTTGGAGGCGGACCGCGACAGGGCAACCATCGTTGAGCGCTGACCGGACATCCGGTCGGTTCTCAGGCAGGCAGACTTCGACGGGCGTGCACCTCGCGTGCCCGCGGAAAAACTTTGCGGCAACCCTGCGTGGCAGCGCTCACCCGCGCCCGGGGCAGCCAGAACTGGAGAACGTCCATGCTCGAGAACGAGCCCGAGGGCGGCGAACGGACCGGCACACAGCCGGCCGGCGAGACCGCCGAGACCACTGACACCCCCACGGCTGACACCGTGGCCCCGCCGACCAAGCGGCGGGCCACCCGGCGCCGGGCCGCCCCGCTGAACCAACCGGAACAGACCGAGGCGCCGGTCGACGCGGCCCTCGGCACCGCCTCGACCAGCGGCGAGGCACCCCAGGCGGAGGTGCTCGCCCCGATCGCCGGTGACCTGGAGGCGGCGGCTCCGAAGGCCACCCGCCGTCGCCGCAAGGCCACCAGCCCGAAGACCGCCGACGAGCCGGCCGTCGCCCCCGAGCCGGCCGTCGCCCCCGAGGCGGCTGTCGTCTCCGAGGCGGCGGAGGCCGGTGCGGAGGTCGTACCGCCGGTCAAGGCGACCCGGACGCGGCGCCGGAAGGCTGCCGTCGAGAGCCCGGCGACCGAGGCCGCCACCCCGGCTCAGGCCGAGGCGACCGCGCAGGCCGCGGCGGTGCAGGCCCCGACGGCGGAGAGTGTGCCGGCCGGGGAGAAGCCGCCGACGAACGTGCCGGCGGCGGAGAGCGTGCCGGGCGGGCCGGCGGAGGCGACGGACGAGGAGCCGGCGGCAGAGGCCGCCGAGGAGAACGTCCCGGACGTGACGGCCGGAGCCCCGACCCCACCGACGGTCAGCGGTGCGGTCCCGCCGGGGCCGGCGGTGTCCGCCCCGGCCGAACCGCCGGCCGCGCCCGAGGAGAAGCCGACCCGCCGTCGTCGGGCCGCGCTGACCGCGCCGACCGTGCTCTTCATGGCCCCGGAGCCGGAGGCGGTGCCCGTCCGGGTGGCTCCGCCGGCTGAGGAGGCCGCCGCCGAGGAGGCCCCCGAGACCACCCGTCGCCGTCGCCGTGGCCGCCGTGAGGTCGAGCCGGTCGAGGTTGAGGTCGAGGTCGAGGAGGAGCCGACCGTCGAGGTCGAGGACGAGGCCGCCGAGGAGGAGGACGAGGACGACGAGACCGCCAGCGGGCGTCGTCGTCGCCGTCGGGGCCGTCGGGGCCGGGGCCGTGGTCGGGGCGGAGCCGACGAGGCCGAGGACGAGGAGGCCGAGGAGTCGGCCCACGCCGACGAGGAGACCGAGACCGAGGCCGAGGCCGAGGCCGAGACGGACGAGGAGGACGAGACCGCCGACGGGCTGACCCGTCGTCGTCGCCGCCGTCGTCGGCGCGGTGCGGGCGAGGTCGAGACGACCGCGGACGACGGTGTCCCGACGGTGGTCAAGATCCGCGAGCCGCGCAAGACCGTCGACGAGGTGCAGGGCGTCTCCGGCTCGACCCGGCTGGAGGCGAAGCGCCAGCGCCGCCGCGACGGCCGGGAGCAGCGCCGGACCCGACCGCCGATCCTGAGCGAGTCGGAGTTCCTGGCCCGCCGCGAGGCCGTCGACCGGGTGATGGTGGTCCGCCAGCGGGGTGACCGCACCCAGATCGGCGTCCTGGAGGACGGCGTCCTGGTGGAGCATTACGTCACCCGCAACTCGTCCGGCACCATGGCCGGCAACGTCTACCTGGGCCGGGTGCAGAACGTTCTGCCCAGCATGGAGGCGGCCTTCGTCGATGTCGGGCGGGGTCGCAACGCGGTCCTGTACGCCGGCGAGGTGAACTGGGACACCACCGGCCTGGAGGGGCGGGCCCGGTCGATCGAGCAGGCGCTCAAGTCCGGCGACTCGGTGCTGGTGCAGGTCACCAAGGACCCGATCGGGCACAAGGGCGCCCGGCTGACCAGCCACATCGCGCTCTCCGGCCGGCACCTGGTCTACGTGCCGAACGGCAACGCCTCCGGCATCAGCCGGAAGCTGCCGGACACCGAGCGCAAGCGGCTGCGGGACGTGCTGAAGAAGCTGGTTCCGGACGGCGCGGGCGTGATCGTCCGGACCGCCGCCGAGGGGGCCAGCGAGGACGAACTGGCCCGGGACGTCAAGCGGCTCCAGGCGCAGTGGGAGGACATCCAGGCCAAGGCCGCCGAGGGCGGCGCCCCGGTGCTGCTCTACGAGGAGCCCGACCTGGTCATCCGGGTGGTGCGGGACCTGTTCAACGAGGACTTCCGCGAGCTGGTGATCGAGGGCGACGGGGCGTACGACGTGGTCGAGTCGTACCTGTCGCACGTCTCGCCGGACCTGGTCGAGCGACTGCGCCGGCACACCGGCGCCGCCGACGTCTTCGCCACGTACCGCATCGACGAGCAGATCCTCAAGGGGCTGGACCGGAAGGTCTTCCTGCCCTCCGGCGGCCACCTGGTCATCGACCGGACCGAGGCGATGACGGTGGTGGACGTCAACACCGGCAAGTACACCGGCGCCGGCGGGAACCTCGAGGAGACGGTCACCCGCAACAACCTGGAGGCAGCCGAGGAGATCGTCCGCCAGCTCCGGCTGCGGGACATCGGCGGCATCGTGGTCATCGACTTCATCGACATGGTGCTGGAGTCGAACCGGGAGCTGGTGCTGCGCCGGCTCACCGAGTGCCTCGGCCGGGACCGTACCAAGCACCAGGTCACCGAGATCACCTCGCTGGGGCTGGTGCAGATGACCCGGAAGCGCATCGGGGCGGGGCTGCTGGAGGCGTTCAGCGAGAACTGCGAGTGCTGCAAGGGCCGGGGCCTGATCATCCACACCGAGCCGGTGCCGGAGAAGCCGCGTCCGGGCGGTGCGGGGGAGAAGACCAAGGTGGTCGCCGCGACGACTCCGCCGGCCGCTCCGGCTGCCGCTCCGGCCGCCGCCGAGCAGAACGGCGCGTCGACGCGCCGGCGGGCGCGCAAGTCGGCCGCGCCGGAACGGAGCACCGTCGAGGTGGAGGTGACCGAGCAGCCCTCGGTCGACCCGTACCACGACACGATGGGCTACGACCTGTCCCGGTACGAGGCCGACACGGCCGCCGCCCCGGCGGTCGCCGACGCCCAGCGCGGCGATTCCGCCCGGCTCGCCGCCCCCGACGACCCGGACGCGCTGGTCGACGGGGAGACCGACGACGAACTCGCCGAGGCGGGCGGTGGACGCCGTCGCTCCCGGCGGGGTGGCGCGCGGCGGCGTACCCGGCCGTGACCGGCCGCTGAACGCGTAGCTGGGGTGACAGGGCCCCGCTCCCGGTGATCGAGCCGGCGGGCGGGGCCCTGTTCCTGTGCCCGGACGGCTCCGGTCGGGGCTGAGCCAGCCGGTGTCCCACGCAGGTACAACCCCAATTTGGGGCTGTCCCAACCCATGGCGTACTCTTGCCTGCGGCGTACTTTGGTGCGCCGAGTTCTCGCTGCCCGAGCCGCCGCGCCCTTCGACGCCCGGCGAGCCGCCGCGGGAACGACCGCCAGCAGCCTCAACGACAGGGAGTCCGCCTCCGATGTACGCGATCGTCAAGACCGGCGGCAAGCAGTACAAGGTCGCCGAGGGCGACGTGATCGAGGTCGAGAAGCTCGCCGGTGCCCCCGGCGACGCGGTGAAGCTCACCGCGGTGCTCCTCGTCGACGGTGACGACCTGGTGACCGACGCGGCCAAGCTCGCCAAGGTCGCAGTGTCCGGCGAGATCGCCGCGCACACCAAGGGCCCGAAGATCCGGATCCACAAGTTCAAGAACAAGACCGGCTACCACAAGCGCCAGGGTCACCGCCAGCCGCTGACCCAGGTCAAGGTGACCGGCATCTCCAGCGGGAAGTAGGTCGTCCTCCAATGGCTCACAAAAAGGGTGCGTCCAGCTCGCGTAACGGTCGTGATTCCGCGGCCCAGCGGCTCGGCGTGAAGCGCTTCGGTGGTCAGGTCGTCAGCGCCGGCGAGATCATCATCCGGCAGCGGGGCACCAAGTTCCACCCGGGTGACCTGGTCGGCCGCGGCGGAGACGACACGCTCTTCGCGCTGGCCGCCGGTGCGGTCCAGTTCGGTACCAAGCGCGGTCGCAAGACCGTCAGCATCGTTCCGGCTGGTCAGTAGTCTTCCGACGAAGCGGGCCGGGGACCTGGTGTCCCGGCCCGCTTCGTCTTTTCGCGTCCGGCGGTGTCCCGGACGTTCCATGCGCGGGGGAGGGTCCTCGCGGAGAGGATCGATGACATGACGATGTTCGTGGACCGGGTCGTCCTGCACCTGCGGGCGGGTGACGGCGGGCACGGCTGTGTCTCGATCCACCGGGAGAAGTTCAAGCCCTTCGGTGGCCCGGACGGCGGCAACGGCGGGCACGGCGGCAGCGTCTCGCTGGTCGTCGACCCGCAGGTGCACACCCTGCTCGACTTCCACTTCCGCCCGCACGTCAAGGCCGACAACGGCAAGGGCGGCGCGGGCTCGAACCGGGACGGGGCCAACGGCCGTGACCTGGTGATCAAGGTGCCCAACGGCACCGTGGTGCAGACCGCCGACGGCACCGTGCTCGCCGACCTGGTCGGTGCCGGCACCACGTTCGAGGCGGCCCGGGGTGGCCGGGGTGGCCGGGGTAACGCCTCGCTGGCCAACGCCCGGCGCAAGGCCCCCGGCTTCGCCGAGCTGGGCGAGCCCGGCGACCAGCTCGATGTCGTCCTGGAGCTGAAGAGCGTCGCCGACGTCGGACTGGTCGGCTACCCGTCGGCCGGCAAGTCGTCGCTGATCTCGGTGATCTCCGCAGCCAAGCCGAAGATCGCCGACTACCCGTTCACCACGCTGGTGCCGAACCTCGGCGTGGTCCAGGCCGGCGAGCGCACCTTCACCGTCGCCGACGTACCGGGCCTGATCCCCGGCGCGGCCACCGGCAAGGGGTTGGGGCTGGAGTTCCTCCGGCACATCGAGCGCTGTTCGGTGCTGGTGCACGTGGTCGACACCGCCACCCTGGAGCCGGGGCGGGACCCGGCGGCCGACATCGACACCATCGAGGCGGAGCTGACCGCGTACGGGGGCTGGAGGACCGGCCCCGGCTGATCGTGCTGAACAAGGTCGACGTGCCGGACGGGCGGGACCTCGCCGAGATCGTCCGGCCGGACCTGGAGGTCCGTGGCTGGCCGATCTTCGAGGTCTCCGCGGCCACCCGGGAGGGGCTGCGCGAGCTGACCTACGCGATGGCGGAGCTGGTGGAACAGACCCGGCAGGCCGCGCCGCCGGTTGAGCCGACCCGGATCGTCATCCGGCCGCAGGCGGTCGACGATGCCGGCTTCACCATCGAGGCGCAGCCCGACGGCTCGTACGTGGTGCGCGGCACGCGTCCGGAGCGCTGGGTGCGGCAGACGAACTTCGACAACGACGAGGCGGTCGGCTACCTCGCCGACCGGCTGGCCCGGCTCGGCGTCGAGGACAAGCTCGCCAAGGCCGGCGCGCAGGCCGGCGACCTGGTGCGGATCGGGGAGCGCGAGTTCGACTGGCAGCCCACCCTCTACGCCGGGGTCGACTTCGTCCCCGGCAACCGGGGCACCGACATCCGGCTGGAGGAGAAGTCGACCCGGGTCTCGACGGCCGACCGGCTCGCCGCGCGCAAGGCCCGCCGGCAGCGCCCGGCCGACGAGATCGAAGCCGGTCCGGCCGAGGGCGACGAGAGCGACGACGCCGAATAGCTGGCTACGCTCCCTGACCGGGTCGACCGCTGGAAACCTAGGGGAAATCCGGTGGTCCTAGCGTGACGGAATGCTGATCCAGATGCGCCCCGCCAGCGACCCCGAGATCGCCGCGCTGATCGCGGCGCAGCAGTGGGAGTTGCGGGAGGCCCACGGGGGACTGGCGGGCCAGGCCACCGAGACCCGGGACGACGTCCGCTACCTGGCGGTCGTGGTCAACGGGCGGGCGGTGGCCTGCGGTGGCATCCAGGCGCTGGACAGCGGCACCGGTGAGATCAAGCGAATGTACGTCCGGCCGGCGTTCCGGGGTCGCGGGATCGGCCGGCAACTGCTGGTCGCCCTCGAGGAAGTGGCCTTCCAACAGGGACTCCACACTCTCTGCCTGGAGACCGCGACGTATCTGCCGGCCGCGATCGCGCTCTACACCTCCGGCGGGTACGCCTCGGTGCCGCTCTTCGGGGAGTACGTCGGCAAGGCGTACAGCGTCTGCTTCGCCAAGCGCCTTCCGCTGGCCGCCTGAACTCCCGAGTTTTCACCGTCCGTAGTCGTCTCGGCCGTGCGGGGTGAGCTGGTCGGGGTGAGCCGGTCGGTCGTGGGCGTGCCGACCGGCCACTGTGTCTCGGGCGACGACAGCGCGGACGGAACCCGTGAAGAAAGAAGGCATGGAGCCGTAAGCCAGGGGTAGGTCAGTAGACAGCCGACGAGAAAGCCGGCGTACATCCCCAGCTGAACCGCGACGAGTCTATCCCAGCGGACGGAAGGCAGACCATGACCTACGATCCGGCAACCACCTCGAATCACGGCTACGGATACGAGCCGCAGAACGGCACGTACGGATCGCACACCGCCACGTACGAGTCGCACAACGGAATCGAGTCGCACAACGGAACGTCGACGTCGGACAATGGCGTACGCGAGCAGGCCCGGCAGGTCGGAGCGGAGGCCGCCCAGGCGGGCGGCGCGGTCGCGCACACGGCCAGGGAACAGGGCCGGGAGGTGGTCGACGAGGCCACCCGACAGGCCCGCAACGTCTACGGCGAGGCCCGCAGCCAGCTCGCCAGCCAGGCCAGTGACCAGCAGCGACGCGCGGCGGGCGGCCTACGGTCGCTGGCCGACGAGATGCGCTCGATGGCGCACCAGGGCGGGCAGGCCGGTCCGGTGACAGAACTCGCCCACCAGGCCGCCGAGCGGGTGCACGGCGTCGCCAACTGGCTCGACGAACGTCAGCCGGGTGACCTGCTGCACGAGGTCCGCGACTACGCCCGCCGCAACCCCGGCACCTTCCTGGTGGGCGCGGCCGTGCTCGGCGTCCTCGCCGGCCGGCTGACCAGGAACATGGCCGCCACCGACAGCGGCCAGCACGCGATGAACGGGCATCGGGCCTACCAGCCGGTCGCGGACCTGGACCGCACCGCGGTGCTCCCGCCCGCCGGCTACCCGATGCCCGACCCGGGCTACGCCGACCCGATGACCGACGGCTACCACCAGTCCCCGCGCCCGGGCGGCTACGCCGATCCCATGCCGTCCAGCGGCTACGCCGATCCCATGCCGTCCAGCGGCTATGCCGACCCCATGCCGTCCGGCGGCTACGCCGACCCCATGCCCCCCAGCGGTACCGGCCGGCCGCTGCCGCCGGTCGACCAGACCGACCCGCTGCCGGGCGTCCCGTCGAGCGGGTTCACCCGCCCGTGAAGCCGCTGACCAGCCGGCGCGTCCCCGGCGGGGCGCGGGCCGGCGCGCACGGAAAGGAGCCGGCGGCGTGAGCATGCCGACGCAGGGGTACGACCCCGCCCAACAGCCCACGATGAACCTGAACGGGCACTCCCGCCCGCACACCGCCGAAGAGGTCACCGGGCGTTCGGTCGGCGACCTCATGCGGCAGGTCACGGCCGACCTCTCCACGCTGATGCGGCAGGAGGTGGAGTTGGCCAAGGCCGAGATCCGCGAGGAGGGGAAGAAAGCGGGCAAGGCCGCCGGATTCTTCGGCGGAGCCGGCTTCGGCGGCTACATGGTGGCCCTGTTCCTCTCGCTCGCCCTCTGGGGCGGCCTGTCGAACGTGATGGACGCAGGCTGGGCGGCACTGATCGTCGCCGTCCTCTGGGGCGTGGTCGCCGCCGTCCTCTACTCGATGGGCAAGAAGAACGCCGAGCGCGTACGCGGTCTGAAGCGCACGAACGACACCGTGCACCGGATCCCGGGCGCCTTGAAGCCCCACCCGGAGGGAGTGACCCGATGAGCACCGATCCCGACCAGATCCGCCGCGAGATCGAAGCCACCCGCAACAACCTGAGCTCCGATGTGGACGCGCTGGCGTACAAGGTCAGCCCGAGCCGCATCGTCGACGATCGCAAGCAGCGGGCGCGCGACGCCCTGCAGAATGTGAGGGACAAGGTGATGGGAACCGCGTCTGACCTCGGACACACCGGCGGGCACGCCGCCCACTCGGTCACCGACCGTGCCTCCTCGGCGGCGTCCAGCGTCGGGCACGCGGCGCACTCGGCCGCCTCGTCCGTGCAGGACGCGGCGCACCGGGCACCGCAGACGCTGCGGCACAAGTCCCAGGGAAATCCGCTGGCCGCCGGCCTGATCGCCTTCGGCGTGGGCTGGCTGGCATCGTCGCTGCTGCCCGCCACCGACCGGGAACAGCGGGCCGCCACGCAGGTGAAGGAGAAGGCCCGGGAGCACTCCCACCTGGTCACCGACAAGCTGGGCGAGGTCGCCGGGGAGATGAAGGAGCAGCTCCGCGAACCGGCGACGCGGGCCACCGAGTCGGTGAAGTCGACTGCCCAAGAGGCCGCGCAGACGGTCAAGGACGACACCAAGGCCGCCGCGCACGACGTGAAGGACCAGGCACAGTACGCGCGCGAACAGGTTCGGCACTGACCAGCCGTACGGACCCGTACACCGCGGCTCGCGGCCACCCCGGCACCACCCGCCGGAGGTGGCCGCGAGCCGTTTCCGTCGCCGCCCGTGCGCTGACCTTCTTGTGGTTGGTTGGTAGCAGGGGTCCCCTGTTACCGCCTTTTGCCGAGCAGGGGACCCCTGCAACCACCTCAGCGGGGCCGGGTGTCTGGCGCGTACGCCAGGGTCCCGGATGTCCTCCAGCACCACGGGCCTTTTTCGTGCGCGGGTGTTCGCACAGGCTGTGATCGAGGTGAGGCATTGGTGCTCTCGGTGTCGGTTCTCGTGTCACACGGCACCTCGCCGGTCTGGAGCCGATGGGTTTCCTCGGTTGTGGGGTGTGGGCCAGCCGCGGATGGGTTCGCTGGCTCCTCCCCGTCGGCCCGGTTCCTGCTTGGCTGGGTGGACCGGCGGCAGGGTACGGCGGCCGGTGCCGGTGAGGGGAAGGGGCGGCATGAAGGACAACAGGTCACCACGGTGGCGGGCGGACGGGCGGCGGGTACCGTCTCCGCCTCGGCTCTACACCGCGCATCTCGCCTTCGAGGCGGCGCACCTGACCGAGGCACGCGAGCGGGCGGTGGAGTACGCGGAGGCGCTCAGCCTGCTCCGTCCCGAGCTGGCCCTCGGCGCCGCCGCCTGCTCCCCGGCCGGGGCCTGGCACCGCGCGGAGCCGCTGTTCTGCGGGTCGGTCGGCCCGGACGAGGAACGGTGCGCCGACGTGGCCGGCCATCCCGGCTTCCACCACGCCCCCGGACCAGGTGGCCTCGGCTGGGGCGACGGTGACGGCGACCGCTGAGACCAGGAAGGCTGCGACGGCCGGGGGCGACGGCGATGGCTGGGGTGACGGGCGACGGTGACCGCTGGGGTGACGGCGAACGCTGACCGTCCGGACCGGGCGGCGTGGGGCTTCCGCGAGCCGGGACCCCACGCCGTACGGTCGTCGATCGGATGTCTGACCCGCGCGGAGGCGTCAGTCCAGGTCGAACTCGCCATCCTGCGCGCCGGCGACGAAGGCGTCCCACTCGTCCTGGGTGAAGACCAGGACGGGGCCGTCCGGCTCGGCCGAGTTGCGCATGCCGATCAGGTCGTCGACGAAGGCGACCTCGACCGCGCTGTCGGAGGTGTCCCCCTCGGCGCGCTGCCAGACGGCCCGCGACAGGTCGAAATCGCCCTTGGGGTGCTGACCCATTGTTGCTTCCTCCAGTGCCGAGTGTAATGGGAACGCTGTCCGTTCCCTCATCGGGCAGGATAAGCGGATGCCGAGCCTGAGCCGTGTAGAGGCGACTGCGCGTGGCGCGTTGATTACCGTCGAGTCCTACCAGGTGGACCTGGACCTGACCGGTGACAGCGACGACCGCTTCCGCTCCCACGCCACCATCACCTTCCGGGCCACCCCCGGAGCCGGGACCTTCGTCGAGGTCAAGCCCGCCCGGCTGACCCGGGTCCGCCTCAACGACCGCGACCTCGACCCGGGTCTGTTGGTCGACAACCGCCTGCCGCTGACCGAGCTGGCCGCAGTGAACACGCTGACCGTCGAGGCCGAGATGGCGTACTCGAACACCGGCGAGGGCATGCACCGGTTCGTCGACCCGGCGGACGGCGAGACGTACCTCTACGCCATGTCCTTCCTGGACGACGTGCAGCGCATCTTCGCCGCCTTCGACCAGCCCGACCTGAAGGCCCCGGTGACCCTGTCGGTCACCGCCCCACCGGAGTGGACGGTCGCGGCCAACGGACGGCTCGCCGCCAGGCCCCGCCCCGGGCGCTGGGAGTTCGCCCCGACCGCGCCGCTGGCGACGTACTTCTTCAGCCTGATCGCCGGGCCGTACCACGTCCGGCAGACCGAGCACGACGGCATTCCGCTCGGCCTGTACTGCCGACGCTCCCTCGCCACGCACCTGGACGCCGACGCCGAGGAGATCTTCACCGTCACCCGGCAGTGCCTCGACCGGTTCCACCAGCTCTTCGCCGAGCGCTATCCGTTCGACAAGTACGACCAGGCGTTCGTGCCCGAGTTCAACGCCGGGGCGATGGAGAACCCCGGGCTGGTCACCATCCGGGACGACTACGTCTTCCGGTCGGCGGTCACCGACTCGCAGCGCGAACTGCGGGCCACCACGATCGCCCACGAGATGGCCCACATGTGGTTCGGTGACCTGGTCACCATGCGCTGGTGGGACGACCTGTGGCTGAACGAGTCCTTCGCCGAGTATCTCGGGGTCCGGGTCACCGCCGAGGCCACCCGCTTCGACCAGGCGTGGACGACCTTCGCGCTGCGGCGCAAGGCCTGGGGGTACGCCGCCGACCAGCGTCCCTCGACCCATCCGGTCGCCCCGGAGGAGGTCGCCGACGCCGCCGAGGCCCTGCTCAACTTCGACGGCATCTCGTACGCCAAGGGCGCCGGCGTCCTGCGGCAGCTCGTCGCGTGGCTCGGTGACGAGGCCTTCCTCGCCGGCCTGAACGCGCACTTCGCCGCGCACCGCTTCGGCAACGCCACCCTCGCCGACCTGCTCGCCAGCCTGAGCGCCGCCAGCGGGCGCGACCTCGGCGGCTGGGCGGAGAGCTGGCTGCGTCGCCCGGAGGTGAACACCCTGCGGGCCGAGGTGGGCCTGGACGCCGACGGTCGGTACACCGAGGTGGCGATCACGCAGACCGCTCCGGAGACCCACCCGGTGCTGCGGTCGCACCGGATCGGGGTCGGGCTCTACTCGGTCGACGGCACGGTCCAGCGGCAGGAGGTCGACCTCGACCCGGCGACCGACGGGGGGCGTACCGTCCTCTCCGGGTTGACCGGGCAGCCGGCGGCTCGGCTGCTGCTGCCCAACGACGGTGACCTGACCTTCGCCAAGGTACGCCTCGACCCCGCCTCGGCGGACGCCGTACCGCTGGTGCTGCCCGGACTGGCCGACCCGCTGGCCCGCGCGCTGCTCTGGGGTGAGGCGCTGCACGCCGCGATCGACGGGGAACGGCCGGTCACCGCCGTGGTGGCGTTGATCGCGGCGGCGCTGCCCACCGAGACCGAGGTGATCATCGCCGAGGACGTGCTCGGGCTGAGCCGTCCGCTGATCGACCGCTATCTCGAACCGGCGGCGCGGGACGCGGCCCTGGCCGAGGTTGCCGGGGCCTGTCAGCGACTGCTGGCCGCCGCCCCGGCCGGTGGTTCGCTGCAACTCGCCGCCGCCCAGGGGCTCATCGGGGCCAGCACCGACACCGCGCTGCTCGGCGGCTGGCTGGCCGGGGCGGGCGTGCCCGACGGGCTGGCCGTCGACGCCGATCTGCGCTGGGCGCTGCTGCACCGGCTGGCGGTGCTCGGTGCGGTCGGCGAGGCGGAGATCGCCGCCGAGTCGGCCGCCGACCCGAGCGCGACCGGTGCGGTGGAGGCGGTCCGGTGCCGGGCGGCCCTGCCCGACCCGGACGCCAAGCGGCGGGCCTGGGAGATCGTCACCAGGGACACCGACCTGTCCAACCGGCTGGTCGAGGGGGCCGCCGACAACTTCTGGCAGCCCGAGCAGGCCGAGTTGACCGAGCCGTACGTGGCGCGGTACTTCGCCGAGATGCCGGCGGCGGCGACGCTGCGTACCCCGTGGGTGGCCGAGCACGTCGCGAAGCTGGCCTACCCCCGCTACGCGGTGGCGGCGTCGACCCGGGAGTTGGCCGCGGCGCTGCTGAGCCGCGCGGACCTCACCCCCGACCTGCGCCGGGTCGTCATCGACGCCGACGACGACCTGCGGCGTGCCCTGATCGCCCGGACGGCCCGCGCGGTGGCGGCGTAGCACCCAGCCGGGTTGCCGTCTTGCGCACGTCGACCCGGCCGACCCGGGTCTGCGGCAGCGGTCGCTGTGACCGCTGCCGCACCCGCAGGGCAGGTCAGTGGCCTTCCAACGGGCATACGATCACCGGATGGAGGAAGACATCCGGCGAATCGGGATCATGGGTGGCACCTTCGACCCGATCCACCACGGCCACCTCGTGGCGGCCAGCGAGGTCGCCGACCGGTTCGGGCTGGACGAGGTGGTCTTCGTCCCTACCGGGCAGCCGTGGCAGAAGGCCGACGAGCCGGTCAGCCCGGCCGAGGACCGCTACCTGATGACGGTGGTCGCCACCGCCTCCAACCCGCGTTTCCAGGTCAGTCGGGTCGACATCGACCGGGGCGGTCCCACCTACACCGTCGACACGCTGCGTGACCTACAGGCCGAGTACGGCCCGAAGGTGCAGTTGTACTTCATCACCGGGGCGGACGCCCTGGCCCGGATCATCTCCTGGAAGGACCTGGACGAGATCTTCGAGCTGGCCCACTTCATCGGGGTCACCCGGCCGGGGTTCGAACTCTCCGACGCGCACGTGCCCGCCGACACGGTGAGCCTGGTGCAGGTGCCGGCGATGGCGATCTCGTCGACCGACTGCCGGGCCCGGGTCGGGCGCGGCGAACCGGTCTGGTACCTGGTTCCTGACGGTGTGGTGCAGTACATCGCGAAGCGCGGGCTCTACCAGGACCGATCTATGCCTGGTTCGTCCCGACACGTCCGCTAGTCGCCCGGAACTGACGCGTCACTCCCGCGCCGCGTGTGAGACGCTAGGAGAATCGCACGGTTGATCGAAGGAGAACGGTGACAGTTTCCGAACGCGCCCACGAGCTGGCGACCGCGGCCGCCCAGGCCGCAGCCGACAAGAAGGCGCAGGACATCGTCATCATCGACGTGGGCGACCAGCTCGCCATCACCGACGCCTTCCTGCTCGCCTCGGCCCCGAACGAGCGCCAGGTGCTCGCCATCGTGGACGCCATCGAGGAACGGCTGCTGGAACTGCCGGAGAAGGCCAAGCCGGTCCGGCGAGAGGGCGAGCGGGGCGGACGCTGGGTGCTGCTCGACTACGTCGACATCGTGGTGCACGTCCAGCACACCGAAGAGCGGGAGTTCTACGCCCTCGACCGGCTGTGGAAGGACTGTCCGACCATCCCGTTCGTCGACCGGGACCTGGTCGAGGCCGACGCCACCGCCGGTTCCGCGGCCTCCGCCGAATGACCCGACTGATCGTCTGGCGGCACGGCAACACCGACTGGAACAACGCCGGGCGGGTGCAGGGGCAGACCGACGTGCCGCTCAACGAGCGGGGTCGGGAGCAGGCGCTGGCCGCCGCGCCGCTGCTCGCCGCGCTCCGTCCGGACGCCATCGTCTCCAGCGACCTGAGCCGCGCGGCGGACACCGCCGCCGCGCTGGCCGCGCTGACCGGACTGCCGGTACGCACCGATCCGCGGCTGCGGGAACGGTACTTCGGGCACTGGCAGGGACTCCTGACCAGCGAGGTGGCCGAGCGTCACCCCGCCGAGTACGCCCGCTGGCGGGCCGGGGACCCCGACCCGGGCGCCGGGCTGGAGAGCCTCGACGACCTCGGCAAGCGGGTCGGCGCCGGCCTCCGGGCCGCCGCCGACGCGGCCCCGGGCGGGACGGTGGTGGTCGCCACCCACGGCGGCGGGGCCCGCCAGGGCTGCGGCCACCTGCTCGGCTGGGACCACACGGTGCTGGCCACCGTCACTTCCCTGGGCAACTGCCACTGGACGGAGCTGCGGCACGACGAGGTCCGGGGCTGGCAACTGCGGGCCCACAACGTCGGCGTCCCTGCTGTCGGGCTGTCCGCCGCGGCGGTCGGTGCCGGGCCGGCCGCGTCCACCGAGGCGATCTGATCCCTGGCCGGCCGGCCCGGAAGTGCCGGCCGGCGCGACCGGCGGCCCGCAGCGGGAGATCGGGCAGTCGGCGTACCGGATGGCGACCGGCCCGCGCCGGCCGGCGGCCCACAGCGGTATCGACTAGCGTGCGGGCATGCCCGTCGCGGTCGTCACCGACTCCACCGCCTACCTGCCACCCGACCTGGTGCGTGCGCACCGGCTGACCGTGGTGCCGCTGACCGTCGTGCTCAACGGCGCAGAGGGCCTGGAAGGCGTCGAAACCGGCCCCGACGACGCCACCCGGGCCCTCGGCGCCCGCCGGGTCTCGGTGAGCACCTCCCGTCCCGCCCCGGAGCAGTTCGGTCACACGTACCGCCGACTGCTGGCCGCCGGGGCCGACGGGGTGGTGTCCGTGCACCTGTCCGCCGAACTCTCCGGCACGGTCGAGGGCGCCCGTGCCGCCGCCGGCGACCTCGCCGGTCGGGTGGCCGTCGTGGACAGCCGGTCCGCCGGAATGGGCATCGGGTTCCCGGTGCTCGCCGCCGCGCGGGCCGCCGAGCGCGGCGCGGACCTTGCCGGGGTACGCGACGCGGCGCTGGCCGCAGTGGACCGCACCCGCGTCCTGTTCTACGTCGACACGCTGGAGTTCCTGCGCCGAGGCGGCCGGATCAACGCCGCCGAGGCGCTGCTCGGCACGGCCCTCTCGGTCAAGCCGATCATGCACGTGGTCGACGGGACGATCGTGCTGCGGGAGAAGGTCCGTACCGCCAGCCGGGGCGTGGCCCGCCTGGTGGACCTCGCCGTCGAGGCCGCCGGTGACGACCAGGTGGACCTGGCCGTGCACCACCTGGCCGCGCCGGAGCGGGCCGAGCAACTGCTCGAGGCGTTGCGCGTACGGCTCGGCGACCGACTGCACGACACCTACCTGACCGAGGCGGGTGCGGTGGTGGCCGCGCACGCCGGGCCGGGACTGGCGTCGGTGGTGGTGCATCGGCGGTCGGAATGAGCCGCTGGTCGTGGGCGGTCCGGAGGTCGACTAGCACAGCCAGGGCATGATCAGGGCGTTTTCCACAGGAGGGCCCGTCGTCCACAGGTGACCCGGCCGACGGCCTCGCCCCCGCCTTCGCCGGCTTAACGTCGCGCCGTGTCCGACGACCAGGAGACCGAGGTACGCCAACGGCTACGGCGGCTGCTCCCCGTGCCCACTGGTACGCCCGCCGAGCCGCTCCCGCTCTTGGTGCCGGATCGGCCGGGCGGCCCGCCACCGGAAGAAGCCGGCCCGGTCCACCACGGCCATGACCCCGGTCGCGCCGTATTACCGGATGCCCGAATACCCGGCGGCCCGGAGACGGGGTGGCCAGCACCGTCCGGCGATCACGTGTCCGGAGCCGCCCCGCCGGCGATGGCAGCCCGGGCACCGCTGACCGGCCCGGGAGTCTTCGACCCGGGGCGGCGGGGCGTCCGGGCACTCGCCGCGGTCGCGGCCGTGGTGGTGCTCGGGGCCGGCTTCTGGGCCTGGCGGTCCCGGCCGCAGGTGGAGCCGGTGCCGGCGCCGTCGGCATCGGCTGCTCTGCCTGCCGACGCCGCCCCGGCACCGCCGTCGGGCAGCGGCGCGGCCGAACTGGTGGTGGCGGTCGCCGGCCGGGTGCGTCGCCCCGGGCTGGTCCGGCTACCCGCCGGTGCCCGGGTCGCCGACGCGATCGAGGCGGCCGGCGGCGCGCAGCCCGGAGTGGACGTCGCGCTGCTCAACCTGGCCCGCCGGGTCACCGACGGCGAGCTGATTCTCGTCGGGGTCACCCCGCCACCAGGTGCGGGGCCCACCGCGGCGGGGGCGGCCCCGGGTGCGGGCGGCCCGGGGGCACCGGCGGCGGGTGGGAAGGTCAACCTGAACACGGCCACCGTCGCGCAGCTCGACACGCTGCCCGGAGTCGGCCCGGTGCTCGCCCAGCGGATCATCGACCACCGCGACCGGCAGGGCGGTTTCCGGTCGGTCGGCGACCTGCGCCAGGTCGAGGGCATCGGAGACGCCCGGTACGAGCAGCTCAAGGACCTGGTGACGGTGTGACCCGCCCCGGCCGCCCTCCCGCCCGTCCCGGTCCGTCCGCTCGTCCTGCTCCGCCTGCTCGTCCTGCTCCGTCCGCTTGGCCCGGTCCGTCCGGTCCGCCCGGCACCCCGCTGCCGTCGGTCGGGGTGGGGGAGGAGCAGGACCGGCCGCCCGACCTGCGGCTGGCCGGGCTCGCCGTGGCGACCTGGCTGACCGCCCTCACCGGACTGCACCTCTCCGCCCCGATGGGACTGCTGCTCGCCGGGGCTGCCGCCGGCCTCGCTGGTGCGCTCGTCGCCCACCTGCGCGGATGGCTCGGGCGGCCACCCGACTCCGTTCGGCGGTATGGGTGGATCGCCGTCGCCGTACTGCTTGGCGTGGTCTGTGGCGGCGCGGCGACCAGCGCCCGGCTGACGGCCCGCGACGCGGCCGTGATCCGTACGCTGGCCCAGACCCGGGCCTCGGTCACCGCCGACCTGGTGGTCCGGGACGATCCGCGTCCGGTCCGGGGCGCGGCCGGACGCCCGGCCATGCTGCTGATCTCGGCCGACCTGGTCACCGTGACCGGACCGGACGGCCGACGGGTCAGTGCCCCGATCCGCACCCTGGTGCTCGCCACCGACCCGGCCTGGCGTGCGCTCCTGCCCGGTCAGCGGTTGACCGCCGAGGGCCGGCTCGCCGAGCCGCGCGGCGGGGACCTGACCGGGGCGGTGCTCAGCGCCACCGGTCCACCGACGCCGCGCGGTGCCCCCGGCTGGGCGCAGCGGGCCGCCGGCACGCTTCGCGCCGGGTTGCAACGGGCCTGTACGCCGCTGCCGGACGACCCGGGTGGGCTGCTCCCTGGCCTGGTGGTCGGCGACACCAGCCGATTACCGCCGGCCGTGGAGGAGGACTTCCGGGCCACCGGCATGACCCACCTGAACGCCGTCTCCGGCTCCAACGTGGCGATCGTGGTGGGCGCGGTGCTCCTACTCGCCCGCTGGGCACGGGCCGGTCCCCGGTTGGCGGTCGCCTGCTGCGGGCTCGCCCTGGTCGGCTTCGTCATCCTGGTCCGTCCGTCGCCGAGCGTGGTGCGGGCCGCCACCATGGGCGCGATCGGGCTGGCCGCACTCGCCGCCGGACGGCCCCGGGTCGCGCTGCCCGCCCTGGCCGCCGCGGTGACCGTGCTCGTGCTGGTCGACCCGGAACTGGCCGGTGACCCGGGGTTCGCCCTCTCCGTCCTGGCCACCGCCGGACTGCTGCTGCTCGCGCCCCGGTGGCGCGACGGACTGCGTCGCCGGGGCGTGCCAGCCGGCCTGGCCGAGGCGCTCGCCGTGCCGGCCGCCGCCCAACTCGCCTGCGGGCCAGTGGTCGCGGGGCTCTCCAGCACGGTCAGCCTGGTGGCCGTCCCGGCGAATCTGCTCGCGGTGCCGGCGATCGCGCCCGCCACGGTGCTGGGCGTGGTGGCCGCCCTGCTCTCCCCGGTCTGGCCCGCCGCCGCCGAGTTCGCCGCCTGGCTGGCGAGCTGGCCGGCGTGGTGGCTGGTCAGCGTCGCCCGGTACGGCGCGCGCCTGCCGGCGGGCACCCTGCCCTGGCCGGGCGGGGTCGCCGGAGGGTTGCTGCTGGCGGCGCTGACCGTCGCGCTGCTGGTGGCCGTTCGCCGGCCGGTGGTTCGTCGGCTGGTCGCCGTGGTGGCGGTCGCCGCCGTGCTGGGCGCGCTGCCGGTCCGGCTGGTGGCGAGCGGATGGCCGCCGGCGGGCTGGGTGGTCGCGGTGTGCGCGGTCGGCCAGGGTGACCTGGTGGTGCTCCCGGTGGCGGCGGGTCGGGCCGTGGTGGTGGACGCCGGCCCCGACCCGGCCGCCGCCGACGGCTGTCTGCGCCGGCTCGGCGTACGACAGGTGTCGTTGCTCGTGGTCAGTCACTTCCACGCCGACCACACCGCCGGTGTGACCGGGGTGTTTCGGGATCGGCGGGTCACGGCGGTGGTCACCCCGCAGTGGCCGGAGCCGGCGGCCGGCCGGGAACTCGTCGAGGTGACGGCGACGGTGGGCGGGACACCGGTGCGGCCAGCCGGGGACGGCTGGACGTTTCGTGATGGTCGGGTGGAGTTGGGCCTGCTCGGTCCGCCGTACCCGATGCGCGGCACCCGCTCCGACCCGAACAACAACTCCGTGATGCTGCTCGCCCGGGTGGACGGGGTGCGGATCCTGCTCGCCGGGGACGCCGAGACCGAGGAGCAGCGGGCGGTGCTGGACCGGACGCCGCCCGATGCGCTCCGGGTCGACGTGCTGAAGGTAGCCCACCACGGATCCGCCTACCAGGATCCGACCTTCCTCGACGCGACCCGTCCGGCGGTGGCGCTGGTGCCGGTGGGCGTCGACAACGACTACGGGCACCCGAGTCCGGCCGTGTTGTCGAGGCTGGCCCGGGGCGGGGCCCGGGTGCTGCGGACCGACACCCAGGGAGACCTGGCCGTGGTGGCCGCCAATGGACGCCTAGCGGTGGTGGCGCGGGGAACGGACCCGGGACGCCGTCCCTGAAGCGGTTCGGAAAGCGGGAGGCTGGCTCGTCTTTGTGGCCTACCCATGGATCATATTGACCGCATGGGTGGCGGATTGAGTTAGATGTCTGGATTTGCACTGAGTGCGGGCTCTGCCGTCGCGGCGATGGCGAGCAGGCACGATGCGCTTCCGGAGCGTGCGAATATGGGCGGCGTGACCCCCGCCAGCCTCGCACCCATTCTGCTCGTCCTCGGTGACGAGGAGTTGCTCGCCACGCGCGCCGTCGCCCAGGCCGTCGCCGAGACCCGTGCCATCGACCCCGACGTGGACGTCCGGGAGTACCAGGCCGGCAGCCTGACCGTCGGCGAGATCGCCGAGATGATCAGCCCCTCGCTCTTCGGCGGGCGGCGGGTGCTGGTCCTCCGGTCCGGCCAAGACGCCCGCAAGGACCTGGCGGCCGCGCTGCTGGCGTACGCGAAGGATCCGGAACCGGACGTCCGCCTGGTCGTCCTGCACCTGGGAGGGGCCAAGGGCAAGGCCTTCGCCGACGGCCTACGGGCTGCGGGCGCCCAGGTGGTCCCCGCCGCGAAGCTCAAGGGGGACCGGGAACGCGTGGCCTTCGTCCGGGACGAGATCCGCCGGGCCGGGGGCAGATGCACCGACGACGCCGCCCACGCGCTGCTTGCCGCCGTCGGCAACGACCTGCGCGAGCTGGCTGCGGCCTGTTCGCAGCTCATGGCCGACACCGACGGGCGGATCGGGGCCGACACGGTGGCCCGCTACTACCGGGGGCGGGCCGAGGTGAGCGGCTTCACCGTCGCCGACGCCGTGATGGTCGGTGACGTGCCGGCCGCGCTGGAGGCGCTGCGCTGGGCCCTGCACGTCGGGGTCGACCCGGTTCCGATCGCCGACGCGATCGCCGACGGGGTGCGGACGGTGGCCCGGGTGGCCTCGGCCGGTCGGGGCAGCCCGTACCAGCTCGCGAGCAGTCTCGGTATGCCGGGCTGGAAGATCGAACGGGCACAGCGGCAGGCCCGGGGCTGGACCCCGGAGGGGCTGGTCCTGGCGATGCGGGTGGCCGCCGAGTGCAACGCGGCGGTCAAGGGCGGCGCGGACGACCGGGCGTACGCGCTGGAACGAGCGGTCTTCTCAGTGGCGGCGGCCCGGCAGGGCAGTGCTCGGTGACCGGACCGACGCGGACCGGCTGGGCGACTCTCGCGGCGGACGAGGAGCGGTACCGCCCGTTGTACGCCCGGGTTCTCGGGCTGCGGTTCGTCAACCCCGGTGGGGTGCTCTGCTTCCTCTTCTTCGAGGGCGCGGTGGCGCTGGCCGCCCTGCTCGCCCTCGCCGAGCTGGTGAGCTGGTGGTCCGTACTGCTGCTGCCGGCCGCGGTGGCGGTGATGGTCAAGCTGAACGACGTGGTGGCGGCCTCGGTGGTCCGCTCCGCCTCCCTCGTCCCCGAACAGGAGCGGGACCGGTTCCGCCGGCAGATGGAGCCGGCGGTGGGACGGGCCCCGGTGCCAGCCCGAGTGACGCGCCGGTCGGGCCGGCAGGACGCCGCCCCGGTCAACCATCCCGTCGACCCGGAGACCGGCCGGGCCTGGTGGATCCCCGGTGAGGTGGTGTCGACCCGCCAGAGCCGCGATCCGGAGGCTCGCCAGAGCCGCGTTCCGGGGACTCGGGCGGGCGACGGTGGTCAGGGTCGGCGGACCGTGCCCGGGCGGGGGAACGCCCCGGAACGGCTGGCTGTCGAGCCAGCACAGGGGCACGCCGACCCGGACCGGCGGGCTGCCGAGTCCGGCCGGTGGCGCCCGAAGCCGCCCCGCCCGACCCGGCCCTGACCCGGGAAGAGCCGGAACCCCCAGGCCGATCGGCCCGGGGGTTCCCGGTCAGGGCGTACGTCGCCGGATCAGGCGGCGAGGGAGCCCACGCGCTTGGCGATCGCGGACTTGCGGTTCGCGGCCTGGTTGGCGTGGATCACACCCTTGCTGGCGGCCTTGTCCAGCTTCTTCGAGGCGTCGCGCATGAGCACGGCGGCCTTCTCGGTGTCGCCGGCCTCGACGGCCTCGTTGAACTTGCGGATGGCGGTCTTCAGCGACGACTTGACCGACTTGTTACGCAGCCGGCGCTTCTCGTTCTGCCGGTTGCGCTTGATCTGGGACTTGATGTTCGCCACGCGACAGCCTCGTCTTGATAGCTCGGGTTCTGGGTCTGCATCGCGCGCGACGAGCATGCGTCATCGCTGCGCGAAAAGCCAGGTTACCAGGTCCCTCGGGACGAGCCAAAAACGGGCAGGCGGGCCGGTGGGCCGCAGCAGTACGGCCGACCAGGCACGCGCACCACGCCGTGCGGGCGACCGGGCACGGCCGCGGGGGCGACCAGGCACGCGCACCACGCCGCGCGGCCGGTACGCGGCGACGGTCAGGCCGGCGGGCTGGTGCCGGTCAGCGCTCCGGCCGGTGCCAGCCGCGCCGTTCGGCGAGCCAGTCGAGGGCGAGGCCACCGCTGAACAGGCGGTGCGCCCGGATCTGCGGCGAGGCGGTGCCGGGCGCGGCGTTGGCGCCGGTGAGGTAGTAGCCGGACAGGGCCGCCAGCGCGGCGTCCAGCGCGTCCGGCGGGGCCCCGGCCGCCGCCGGATGGCCGGCGAAGAGAGCATCCGCGTCCAGGCCGCTGCCGTACGCGGTGAGCAGCAGGCCGACCAGGTCGAACCAGGCCGGTCCCTGGCACAGCCAGGTCCAGTCGCAGAACCACGCCCGACCGGTCCGGTCGATCAGCACGTTGTCCAGTCGCAGGTCGCCGTGGGCCAGGCCGCTGGTCTGCGCGTACCCGACCAGCAGCGACTCCAGCCGGACCAGTTCGGGCAGGACCGCCGCCCAGCCGGCGGCGGTCGGGGGTGGCCCCGGATACGGCTCCCGCCCGGCGGCGACCTCCCGCCACCAGGTGAGGTCCGCCCAGGCCAGGTCGGCGAGGCGGGGCAGGCCCACCCCGAGCAGGTCGGCCGGGGGATCGGCGAGCGCGGCGGCGACCTCGGCGTACCCGGCGAGGGTGGCGGTGAGGTCGGCAGCGGACCAGGGCAACTCCGGCACCCGCCCGTCGATCGCGGTCGACCCCACCGCGAACCAGCCGGCCGCGTGCAGCGTCCACCGGGGGCGGGGCACCGGCAGGTCGGCCGGGAGCCGGTCGAGGATGGCGATCTCGCGGGCGTACCAGTCGACCAGGTGGGGTTGCTCAGCCGTCGACGCCGCCTTGACGAAGACCCGCGCCCCGTCGGTGCTCTCCAGCACACCGGCGAAACCCCGGGTGAAGCCGGCGGACGCGACCCGGGCCGACCGCACCGGTGCGCCGAGCCGCGCGGCGACCGCGTCGCGCAGCCCGGCCGGCAGGTCCGCCCAGGCCGGACGCTCGGCGGTGACCGCGTACGACACCGGGGGCAACGAGACCGCGCGCATGGCCTCCATGGTGCCGCGTGGTCGGGTCGTACCGCATGCTCTGTCAGACTGCGACCTCATGAGGACCGACGACTTCTGGCAGTTGATCGACCGGGCCCGGGAGGGCGCCGGCGGGGAACCCGAGGCGGTCGCCGCCCGCGCGGTCGCCCTGCTCGCCGAGCGGAACCCGGAGGAGATCGTCGGGTACGCGAGCCACCAGCGGCGGGTGCTGGCCGCCTCGTACCGGGTCGACCTCTGGGGCGCGGCGTACCTGATCAACGGCGGCGCCTCGGACGACGGCTTCGAGTACTTCCGGGGCTGGCTGATGACCCAGGGCCGGGCGGTGTACGCCCGGGCGGTCGCCGACCCGGACTCGCTGGCCGAGCTGCCCCGGGTCCGGGCCGCCGCGCTCAGCGGCGAGGAGTTCGAGTGTGAGGAGATGCTGGCGGTGCCCTGGGAGGCGTACCGGAAGGCGACCGCTGCGGAGCTGCCGGCGGACCGGGACCCGGTCACCGCGCCGGACCTGAACGACTTCTGGGACTTCGACGACGAGGAGGAGGCCCGGCGGCACCTGCCCCGGCTGGCCGCTCTCTTCACCGAACCCCCCGCCGAGTGATCACCCCGCCCCTCCCTCGCCTGTGCCTCCGCCGCCGGCTTCGGTGGTAGCAGGGGTCCCCTGCTCATCAAAAAGCGGTAGCAGGGGACCCTTGCTACCACGAGAGCGGGAGGGCGTGGAGGAGCGCTCCGACTGTGTCCGGGGGGACGTGGGAGCATAGAGGGGGCCGGCGTCATGCCGGCCTGCTCACGTCACGCCGACCAGAACGGACCGCTGTGCCACCGATGCTCGACTCCGGCGCGAACGCTCCTGGTGCCACCGACCCGGGGCGCATCAGGAATTTCTGCATCATCGCCCACATCGACCACGGGAAGTCGACCCTGGCCGACCGGATGCTCCAGCTCACCGAGGTGGTGGATCCCCGGCAGATGCGCGCGCAGTACCTCGACCGGATGGACATCGAGCGGGAGCGCGGCATCACCATCAAGAGCCAGGCGGTCCGGATGCCGTGGACCGTCCGGGAGGGCGAGCGCAAGGGCGAGCACGCCGTCCTGAACATGATCGACACTCCGGGGCACGTGGACTTCACCTACGAGGTGTCCCGCTCGCTCGCCGCCTGTGAGGGCGCGGTGCTGCTGGTCGACGCCGCGCAGGGCATCGAGGCGCAGACCCTGGCGAACCTCTACCTGGCGCTCGAGAACGACCTGCACGTCATCCCAGTGCTCAACAAGATTGACCTGCCGGCCGCCCAGCCGGAGAAGTACGCCGAGGAGCTGGCCCACCTGATCGGCTGCCAGCCGGAGGACTGCATCCGGGTCTCCGGCAAGACCGGCGAGGGCGTGCCGTACCTGCTGGACGAGATCGTCCGGCAGTTCATCCCGCCGGTCGGCGAGGCCGAGTCTCCGGCCCGCGCGATGATCTTCGACTCGGTGTATGACGTCTACCGGGGCGTGGTCACCTACGTCCGGGTGATCGACGGACGGATCAGTGCCCGCGACCGGATCAAGATGATGTCCACCGGCGCGGTGCACGAGCTGCTGGAGATCGGCGTCATCTCCCCGGAGATGAAGAAGGCCGACGCGCTCGGCGTCGGCGAGGTGGGTTACCTGATCACCGGCGTGAAGGACGTCCGCCAGTCCCGGGTCGGTGACACCGTCACCATCAACACCCGGCCGGCGTCCGAGGCGCTCGGTGGCTACAAGGATCCGAAGCCGATGGTCTACTCGGGTCTCTACCCGATCGACGGCTCGGACTACCCGAACCTGCGGGACGCGCTGGACAAGCTGAAGCTCAACGACGCCGCCCTGACGTACGAGCCGGAGACCTCGGGCGCGCTCGGCTTCGGCTTCCGTTGCGGCTTCCTCGGCCTGCTGCACCTGGAGATCATCCGGGAGCGGCTGGAGCGGGAGTTCAACCTCGACCTGATCTCCACCGCCCCGAACGTGGTCTACCGGGCGATCCAGGAGGACGGCGAGGAAATCGTGGTCACCAACCCGAGCGAGTACCCGACCGGCAAGATCGCCGAGGTGTACGAGCCGACGGTACGGGCCACCGTGCTCACCCCGAACGACTACGTCGGCGCGGTGATGGAGCTCTGCCAGGGCCGGCGGGGCAGCCTGCTCGGCATGGACTACCTCTCCGCCGACCGGGTGGAGCTGCGCTACACGCTGCCCCTCGCGGAGATCATCTTCGACTTCTTCGACCAGCTCAAGAGCCGGACGAAGGGTTACGCCTCGCTCGACTACGAGCCCTCCGGCGAGCAGGCGTCCGACCTGGTGAAGGTGGACATCCTCCTGCACGGCGAGCCGGTCGACGCGTTCAGCGCGATCGTGCACAAGGACAAGGCGTACAACTACGGCACCACGATCGCCGCGAAGCTGCGCACCCTGATCCCGCGCCAGCAGTTCGAGGTGCCGATCCAGGCGGCTATCGGCAGCCGGGTGATCGCCCGGGAGACCATCCGTGCGATCCGTAAGGACGTGCTCGCCAAGTGTTACGGCGGTGACATCAGCCGGAAGCGCAAGCTGCTGGAGAAGCAGAAGGAGGGCAAGAAGCGGATGAAGATGGTCGGCCGGGTGGAGGTGCCGCAGGAGGCCTTCATCGCCGCCCTCTCTTCCGACAGCGGTGACGGCAAGGCTGCCGGAAAGAAGTAGTCCCTACAGTTAGTCACTCTCCGTATCAGATTTGCGGGCCGGGTCGGCCCGCTCATGGCGCCTCCACGAGCCGCCCGACGCTGCGTCCCGCGTACCGGAAGGAATTTCCGGCACTGCGCCCGACGCGGCGCCGGGCGGCTCGAATCTTCTCTGACCTGGGGTTTCTCCGAGCTTTCAGGTGGCTCTCAGGTTGCCGGCGGTCGGGTGCCGGTTGCCTGATGTCCGGTTGTGCCGGTTTGAGATTTCGGCGCCCAGGGAACTTAGCGGTCACGACAGGAACGACACACCACGTGACACAACACATTGGAGGAGGGCGACCGTGGAGCTCACCGTCTGGGGAATCATCACTGCGCTCATCGTTGGTCTCATCGTCGGCGCGCTCGGCCGTCTGGTCGTCCCGGGCCGGCAGAACATGCCGATCTGGCTGCACATGCTGATCGGTGTCGGCGCCGCGCTGCTGGGCACGATCGTGGCCCGCGCGCTCGGTGTCGCGAACACCGCGGGCATCGACTGGGTCGAACTGCTGTTCCAGGTCGCCTTCGCCGCCATCGGTGTCGCGCTGGTCGCCGGTTCCGGCCGTCGTCGCCACGTCACGCACCGGTAACGGCATCGTCGCATCACGCATCGGTAACAGCCCCATATCAACCACAAAGGAGTCCCCGGCCGATCGGCCGGGGACTCCTGCTGTCTGTTGTACGGTCGCCTCGCGTCCACCCCTGTCGTAAAAGAATTTTACCGGCTAAGGTGCGGCGGAGAAGGTTTGTGCCAGACGGCGCGAGGGAGAAGTGGCGTGAACAGGTGGAAACGGCTGGCTCCGGTCACCGCCGTCGTGGCCTCGGCCGCGATGTTGATCGCCGGCTGCGGTGGCTCCGACGAGGGTGAGTCAGCTGATAACAGCAAGTTGACGGTCTGGATGATGGGCGAGGGAAGCGAGGCGCAGACCGCCTTCCTCGACGGCGTCGAGGCCGAGTTCAAGAAGAAGCACCCCGAGACCGACGTGGTGGTCCAGTACATTCCGTGGCTCGAGGCGCCGAAGAAGTTCCAGGCCGCGCTCGCCGGCGGTGAGGGGCCGGACATCACCGAGCTCGGCAACACCGAGACGCAGGGTTGGGCCGCGCAGGAGGCGCTGGCCGACCTCAGCGGCCGGATGGACGGCTGGGCCGACGGCAAGGACATCCTTCCCGACCTGGTGAAGAACGCCCAGCTCGACGGCAAGCAGTACGGCCTGCCCTGGTACGCGGGCGTGCGGGCGATGTACTACCGCACCGACTGGTTCGCCGAGGCCGGCGTGCAGCCGCCGACGACCTGGGACCAGTTGGTCGCCGCCGCCAAGGCCGTGCAGGCCAAGAAGCCGAACACCTACGGCATCGCCCTGCCGGGTAACTCCGAGCTGCCCTTCTACTCGTTCCTCTGGAGCGCCGGCGCGGAGATTGCCACCAAGGAGGGCGACACCTGGAAGTCCGGCTACAACACGCCGGAGGCCCAGAAGGCGGTCAAGTTCTGGACCGACATGGTGACCGTGCACAAGGTCGCCCCGCCGGCCGCCGCCGGGTGGAACGAGATCGATGCCCGGACCCAGTTCGCCACCGGCAAGGCGGCGATGGCGTTCGCCGGAAGCTGGCAGCAGGGCGCCATCAAGAAGGACAACCCCGAGATCGAGAAGGTCTGGGGCACCTTCCCCATCCCCGGCCCGGACGGCAAGCCGGCCCCGGCCTTCGCCGGTGGCTCCGACCTGGGCATCTGGGAGGACAGCGAGCGCAAGGACCTCGCCTGGGACTACCTCACCGTGCTGCTGAACAAGAAGAACGCCAAGACCTTCGCCGACAGCCTCGGCTTCTTCCCGGTCTACTCCGACCTGGTCGGCGGCGGTGAGTACGCCAACGACAAGGTCATGGGCGCGTTCGCCACCACGCTCCAGAACACCAAGCTCACGCCGCTCACCCCGAAGTGGGTGGAGGTCAGCCGGACCAAGACGGTGACCCAGGCGATGAACAGCTCGGTGATGAAGGGGCAGAAGACGGTGGAGCAGGCCACCGCCGACGCGGCGGCCGAGATGGAAAGCATCCTCAACGCCAAGTGAGCACCCTGACCGACACACCGAAGGTCGCCGCCGGGCGGGATACCCCCGCGCGGCGGCGGCCCCGGGTGGACCGCCTGCCGTATCTGCTGCTCCTGCCCTGCCTGGCGATCATCGCCGTGTTGCTGCTCTGGCCACTCGGCCAGGTCGTGTGGATGTCCTTCCACCGGCTCAACAACGTCCGGCAGCTGCGCGGCGACCGGGAGTGGCCGTGGATTGGGCTGGAGAACTACGTCCAGATCCTCACCGACCCGTTCTTCCGGACGGTGCTGCGCAACACCGTGCTCTTCGCGGTGGCCAACGTGGCGCTGACGATGATCCTGGGCACCCTGGTCGGGCTGCTGCTCAACCGGCTCGGCAAGCGGATGGCGACCTTCGTCGGCAGTTGCGTGATGCTCGCCTGGGCCACCCCGGCGCTGACCGGCACGATCGTCTGGAAGTGGATCTTCGACGACACCAGCGGTCTGGTCACCTGGCTGTTCAACGCGCTGCCGGACGGGCTGTCCCAGGCGCTCTTCGGCCGCACCGACTGGACCGGCTACGGCTGGTTCAACTCGCCGCTGCTCTTCTTCGCCATCCTCACCCTGGTGGTGGTCTGGCACTCGTTCCCGTTCATCGCGGTCAGCGTGCTCGCCGGGTTGAAGAGCGTGCCGAGCGAACTGCACGAGGCGGCCCGGGTCGACGGTGCCGGCCCGTGGCGGGTCTTCTGGAAGGTCACCTTCCCGCTGCTGCGACCGGTCTTCGGCATCCTGATCGTGCTCTCCACCATCTGGGACTTCAAGGTCTTCACCCAGCAGTTCGTGCTGGCCGGTGGCACCCAGGACCGTCCGACCTTCATGCTCTCCATCTACTCCTACGCGGAGGCGTTCTCGCCGCCGCCGAAGTACGGCCTGGGCGCGGCCATCGCGGTGATCCTCACCCTGATCCTGCTCGTGGTGACCGGCTTCTACGTCCGCATGGTGCTCAAGCAGGAGGAGGAGTGATGCGCGGCACCCCCGTGAGGCGGATCGCCCTCAACGGCGCCGGGCTGCTGGTGGCCCTCTTCGCGGCCTTCCCCGTCTACTGGATGATCGCGACGTCGCTCAAGCCGAACCGGGAGATCTTCTCCTCGACGCCGCGACCGGTGCCGACCGCGCCGACCCTGGACCATTACCGGGACATCCTCACCGGCAACCTGATCCCCGGGGTCACCTTCGCGGACTTCTTCCTCAACAGCGTCCTGGTGGCCGGGGCGACCGTGCTGCTCAGCGGCCTGGTGGCGCTGCTCGCCGCCACCGCAGTGGCCCGGTTCCGGTTCAAGCTTCGGACCAGCTTCCTGATCATGCTGCTGATCGTCCAGATGATCCCGCTGGAGGCGCTGGTCATCCCGCTGTTCCTGATGATCCAGCGGCTCGGCCTGTACAACACCTTGCCCAGCCTGATCCTCACCTACCTCGGCTTCTCGCTGCCGTTCGCGGTCTGGATGCTGCGTGGCTTCGTGGCGGCCGTGCCGAAGGAACTGGAGGAGGCGGCGGCGATCGACGGGGCCAGCCGCGCGCAGATCTTCCGGAAGATCCTCTTCCCGCTGGTCGCTCCCGGTCTGGTGGCGACGAGCATCTTCTCCTTCATCACCGCCTGGAACGAGCTGATCTTCGCGTTGACCTTCATCAACGACCAGGACCGGTACACGCTCCCGGTGGCGATGACGTTCTTCTTCGGCCGGGACGACACGGCGTGGGGCCCGGTGATGGCCGCCTCCACCATCTTCACCCTGCCGGTGATCATCTTCTTCCTGGTGGTCCAGCGCCGGATGGTCTCCGGCCTGGTCGCGGGCGCGGTCAAGGGTTGAGGCGGCGGTTGAGGTGGTAGCAGGGGACCCTTGTTACCGCTTTTTGCGGAGCAGGGGACCCCTGCAAACACCTCAACCGCCGCCCACCCACCGCACCCGCCCGGCTGACCAGCCTGGCCAGCCGGCAGACAAACCGCCCGGGCGGACTCAGGAGAAGCGCTCGACGGTGACCGGGATCAGGCCCCGCAGGCGCAGCGTCGTGGTCAGCTCACGCAGCACCGGCCGTACGCCGTCGTCCCGTCCGGTCACCAGGTCGACGGTCGGGTCCAGGCCGTACGCCCCGATCATGCCGATTCGGCGCAGATCCCAACGGAAGACGTCCGCCCCGATCCGACGGCGGGCGGTGCCGACCACCCCGTTCGAGCGGATCGGATCGGTGCGGGTCATCGGCCACCCCGACGACAGTTGGACGAGGTCGTCCGGTCCCAGCTCGTTGGCGAACAGCACCCGGTAGACCCGGGTGCTGTGGAAGCCGGGGGTGACCCGCTCCGGGGACAGCAGCAACGGAGCCGACGCCGCACGGGTGTCTCCCGCGCGCAGGTGACCGCGCAGGGTCGCCTCGTCCGGGAGCGTGGCCCCGCCGAGTTGGCGGTAGACGACCTCGGCCCGGTGGCGAGGGACCCCGACGACCCGTCCGCGCAGCTCGGGGTCGGCCCGGATGCTCCTGCTCAGCGCGGATGACGTCCACCAACCCGGTCCGCCCGGCGTCCACGCGGCGCTGTCCACCCGGAGCACTGTGTGGTCCGCGCCGAACAGGAACTCCTCGACGACGATGCCCTCGGGCGGCGCGGCCGGTCGGTCGTCCGGTAGCCGGGGACGGACCAGGTAGTAGTCCAGCGCCGGCGCGGTGGGCCGGGGCCGTCGGACGGGCGCCAGCGGCCGGTCGGCCGCTCCGTCGCCTCCGGTACGGGACATCGCCACGTGCACATTCTCGACCACCCGGACCGGCCGCCGGGACACGACCCGCCAGCCGCCCCAGGCCCGGTCGTAGGCTGACCGGTATAACGGGAAAGGTGATCTCGGTGAACCTCGCGGTGGTCACCGAAGCGGAGTGGGCCGGTGACGCCAGCGGTCTCAGCGGCATCGACAAGCGGCCGGCGGCCGGGCGCGTGGCGGTTCGGGTGGACGGGGTGGTCGGCGACTTCATCGCCGAACGGGCCCACCACGGCGGCCCCGACCAGGCGGTGTACGCGTACGCCACGGAGGACGCCGACTGGTGGGCGGCCGAGCTGGGCCGCGCCCTGCCGCCGGGACGTTTCGGCGAGAACCTCAGCACCCTCGGGGTGGACGTGACCGGGGCGGTGATCGGCGAGCAGTGGGCGATCGGGTCCGCGCTGCTCCAGGTCACCAAGCCGCGTACGCCCTGCCGGACGTTCGCCGGATTCTGGGGCGTACCGGATCTGGTCAAGCGGTTCACCGCGCGGGCCGCGCCCGGGGCGTACCTGCGGGTGCTCCGGGAGGGTGAGGTCGCTGCCGGCGATCCGGTCGAGGTACGGGACCGCCCGGCGCACGGGGTCACCGTCGGTGAGGTGTTCCGGGCGTTGAACCGTGAGCCGGAGCTGCTGCCCCGGCTGCTCGAGGCGACGGAGCTGCCCGAGGCGATCCGGGAGAAGGCCCGCCGCCGGCTGGGCCTCACCACCGACCCGAGGTGACTGGGTCGTCTCGGCCCGAACCGGACTGCATCGTCTCCGGCCTGCTGTGCCTGCAGGGGACCCCTGCTACGCAAAAAGCGGTAACAGGGGTCCCCTGTTACCCAAGAATGGGTAACAGGGGACCCCTGCAGGCACCCGACGCCGGTGTGGCGGCGGCTGCGGTCAGCGGAGCCAGGGGACGCTGCGGTCGAGCAGACCGCGCTTCTTCAGCTCCTTGCGCAGCGGGATCTCGTCGTCGATGTACCCGTTCCAGTTGATGCCCCAGTAGTTCGCGGTGTGGGTGCCCTCACCGCAGAGCTGGCGCTGCACCGGCGTGCGGTTGGCCCACCACTCGCCGTCCTTGTCGATGTGCAGCTCGTCCAGCGGCCGGATCCACCGGTAGGTGTAGCCGACGAAGAGCATCTTGCGGGTGATGGTCGACAGGTTCGTCGACCGCGAGTGCCACTGGCGGCGGTCGAAGATGAAGGCGTCACCCGGGTTGGCGGTGATCTCCACCGTGCCCTCCGGGTCCGGGTTGTGCACGGTCAGGTCGTCCGGCCGGGGCAGCGAGTTCCACAGGTGGCTGCCCGGGATGACCTTGGTCGCGCCCCGCCCCTTCTCCGACAGGTCGGAGAGCACGTACGCCACCTTCAGCGAGAACATCGGCCGGGGGAGGTTCGGGTCCATCGTCTCCGGGTCGGAGTTCTGCCGGTACCCGTCCTGGTGCCAACCCCAGTACGGCTTCTCCGGCTCGAGCGCCGGCGGGGTCACGTCCAGGTGGTTGTGGTGGGTGTAGATGTTCCAGCCGGCCAGCCCCCACATGTACGGGAAGGCGATCGGGTGGGTGAGCAGCTGGCCGAAGAGCTCGTCCCGCTCCAGGAAGCCCAGCAGGTGCAGGGTCCCGTCCTTGGTGGTGTTGCCCTTGGCCTTCTCCTCCTCGTAGACGCGGTCGACCGCGGCCTCCAGGGCGGCCCGGTGATCCTCCGTCAGTACGTTGCGCAGCAGGAGGAAACCCTGCTCGTGAAACTCCTTGCGATCAACATCGCTGATCGGCTCGTACCCGGTCCGGGCGCCGTAGTCGAACACCGCTGTCACCCCTCCCCGAAAGGATTCCGTCATTTCTGGCACAGATCGCCGATGTTAACGCGCCGTCGCCAAGGTCGACGTCCGACACCCGACCACCGGGAACCGGCCTGACGGTGGACGGTCCACCCGTTGGGGCAACGACGTGGACCCGTGGGTCGTCACGAAGCGAGGTAGGTCACGCCTCGCCGAAGACCTCGGCCACCACCCGGGTGTCCTGCCGGTCCCGGTCGGAGACCCGGGACCAGGTGCCCTTGCTGGCCGTCCACTCCAGGTCGGCGAAACGGACCCGCTTGACCCCGTGGTCGTGGGCGTGCGACACCAGCCAGTGGGCGTACCGCCAGCCGTCCCGGGGGTCGGCGGCGGGCACGGCCAGTCCGGTCAGCTCGGCCAGGCTGGCCGTCTCGGACAACCCCCAGTCGAGGGTGAGACCCCGGGTCAGCGCGGCCGCCGCGGCGTCGCCCCGCATGACCGGCGTCCGGCCCACCGTGCAGGCGACCGCCGCGGTGGCGTCGCCGAGCAGGGCCCGGGTGAGGACCTCCGACTCGTCGGCCCATTTCTGGTACGCCTCTGGGAACGCCGACCGTTGGACGGCCTGGGCAGCGTCGGTGACCCGCATCTCCTCCCAGCCGCGCACCTTCTTGAGCCCGGCGTAGAACTTCTTCGCCGCGTAGCGCGGGTCGCGGATCTCCTCCGGGGTGCCCCAGCCCTGGCTGGGCCGCTGCTGGAACAGGCCGATCGAGTCCCGGTCGCCGCCGGCCAGGTTCTCCAGACCGGACTCCTGGTACGCGGTCGCGAGCGCGACCACGACCGCCCGCTCGGGCATCTTCCGCTGGATGCCGATGGCGGCGATGGTCGCCGCGTTCGCCATCTGCTCGGCGTTGAGGCGTACCTGCCCGTCGGCCTGGACGGTGCAGCTCCGTCCCGCGATCGGCAGCCGGAGGTCGTCGCCGACGTTCCGGATGCCGAGATAGATCCCGATGCTGGCGATGATGGTGAGACCGAGGCCGATTGCCACTATTGCCCGAGTTCGCACCCACACCCCCTGAACGACAGTCAGCCAAGCGTACGTCCCGCGTCCCACCACTCCGCACCGTCGCCCGGTTCGGCCCCTGGTGCCCCGTTCCTCCGGCGATGTCCGTCGTCAGAGACAGCCCCTTCCGCCTACCCCTCGTCGAGGGCCGCCACCCATCGGGTCGGCCGCTTCTCCCGGAAGGCTGCCACCCCCTCGCGTCCCTCCTCGGAGAGGAAGTAGCCGGTGGAGAGCGTGGCCAGGTGGGCCAGCTCGCGACGCAGGTCCGCCTCGGCCGGACGGCGCAGCAGCTCCTTCGCCCCGGCCAGCGCCGCCGGTGCTCCCCGCAGCAGCGCCGCGCACCAGCCGGCCACCGTCTCGTCCAGTTCGGCGCCGGGCACCGCTGTGGTGACCAGGCCGATCTCGGCGGCCCGCCGGCCGTCGAAGGTCTCCCCGGTCAGGTACAGCTCGGCCGCCGCGCGGGGCGTCAGCCGGGGCAGGACGGTCGCCGAGATCACCGCCGGGATCACCCCGAGCCGCACCTCGGTGAAGGCGAAGGTCGCCTCCTCCCCGCAGACCGCCAGGTCGGCGGCGGCGATCAGACCCAACCCACCGGCCCGCGCCGGTCCGGCCACCCGGGCCACCACCGGCTTCGGGCACTCCCGGACCGCCGCGAGCACGTCGCCGAGCTTCCCGGCGGGCACGCTCCCGCTCGCGTACGCCGCCGCGGTCTCCTTGAGGTCGGCACCGGAGCAGAACACCGGGCCGGTGTGGTCGAGCACCACCACCCGGACCGAGGGGTCGGCGACCGCCACCGACAGGCCGTCGAGCAGCTCGGTCATCAGGGGCGTGGAGAGCGCGTTGCGGTTGTGCGGGCTGTCCAGGGTGAGCGTGGTCACCCCACGGGCCGTCGACACCCGCACCAGCGCGTCGGGAGAGGTCATGGAAGGGCACACTAGTGGCCATGCCCGGCCTCCCTCCAGAAGGCGAATCCGTACCGACCGACGGGTCGCTCCCATCGACCGCCCTGCGCGCGGTCGGCGCGCGTGGTTTCGGCGTCTACGTCCACGTGCCCTTCTGCGCCAGTCGCTGCGGCTACTGCGACTTCAACACCTACACGACCAGCGAGCTCGGCGGGGGCGCGAGCCGGGAGAACTACGCCGACACCGTCCTGGCCGAGTTGGCGCTCGCCGCCCGGGTGCTCGGGGACACTCCGCCGCCCCGGGTGGACACCGTCTTCGTCGGTGGCGGCACGCCGACCCTGCTCCCCGCCGACGACCTGGCCCGCATCCTCGACGGCATCGACCGCACCTGGGGGCTGGCCGCCGACGCCGAGGTCACCACCGAGGCGAACCCGGAGTCGGTGACGCCGGAGTCGTTGAAGACCCTGCGGGCGGCCGGCTACACCCGCATCTCGCTGGGGATGCAGTCGGCGGCGTCGGGAGTGCTCGCCGTACTCGACCGGACGCACTCCGCCGGGCGGGCCACCGCCGCCGCGACCGAGGCCCGCGACGCCGGGTTCGACCACGTCAACCTCGACCTGATCTACGGCACGCCGGGGGAGCGGGCCGAGGACTTCGCCGCCTCGCTCGACCAGGTGATCGCCGCCGGGGTGGACCACGTCAGCGCGTACGCCCTGATCGTGGAGGAGGGCACCCGGCTCGCCGCCCGGATGCGCCGGGGCGAGCTGCCGTACCCCTCGGACGACGTCGCGGCGGACCGCTACCTGGCGGCGGAGGCGGCCCTCGACGCGGCCGGTTTCTCCTGGTACGAAGTCTCCAACTGGGCCCGGACGCCGGCCGCCCGGTGCCGGCACAACCTGCTCTACTGGACCGGCGGGGACTGGTGGGGCCTCGGCCCGGGGGCGCACAGCCACGTCGGCGGGGTGCGCTGGTGGAACGTGAAGCACCCCAGCGCGTACGCGGCGCGGCTCGCCGGCGGCGCGTCACCCGGTCAGGCCCGGGAGATCCTCACCGCCGACGAGGCGCACATGGAGGACGTGATGCTCCGCCTGCGGCTCGCCTCCGGGCTGCCGCTGGCGGTGCTCGACCCCGCCGGCCGGGCCGGCGCCGAGCGGGCCCGCGCCGCCGGGCTGCTCGCCGAGGCCGACTACGCCGCCGGCCGGGCAGTGCTCACCCTGCCCGGCCGGTTGCTCGCCGACGCCGTGGTCCGCGACCTGCTGCCCTGAGCGTCCTGCGGGTGCCTCGCGCTGGTCGGGCCCGGGCCCGACCAGCGCGGTTCACCGCACGAAGGTCCGGGTCATCGGGTACGGGTAGAGCTGGTCCTGGTTGGCCTTGAGACCGGCCACGATGCCGAGCACGATCGGCACCAGCGCGAGCAGCAGCGGAATGAAGACGAGCAGGCCGCAGGTGATTCCGGTGAGCAGCCAGCCGATCAGGATCGCGACCGCCCAGGTGATCTGGAAGTTGAGCGCGGCGATGGCGTGCGCGCGCACCGCCGGGGACTGCTGCCCCCGGTGCAGCAGCACGATCAGCGGGCCGACCCAGCCGAAGAGGCTGCCGCCGACCACCACACCGATCGGGCCGCCGACGTGGGCGAGCACCGCCCAGGTCCGGTCGTCGTCGGTGGTCGGACCGGCCGTCGGGTACGGCCCACCCGAGGGCGGGTAGCCACCCGGCGGCAGGCCCCCGCCCGCCCCCGGCGGATAACCCCCGAGTGGCGGATAGCCCTCCGGTGTCCCCGGCGGTGGAAAGCCCCCCGGCGTCTCCGGCGGTAGGTAACCCCCGGGCGGCGGAAAGCCCGCCTGTGTCCCCGGCGGCGGGTAGCCCTCATGCGGCCCTGGCTGCGGAAAGCCCCCCGGCGTCTCCGGCGGTGGGTAACCCCCGGGCGGCGGGTAACCCTCCTGCGCTCCCGGCGGCGGGTAGCCGCCCTGGTCGCCAGCGGTCGGGTAGCCGGGTGCGGCGAAGTGCCCGCCCGACGTCGGGTGGTCGGCCGGCCCGCCGAGACCCGGCGGCTCGTAGCCCACGGTGGGTGGTTCCGGAGCGGCGTGGCGTTCCGTCGGCGCGTCGTCGCCCGGCGACCCGTACTGCTGCGTCGGCGGCTCGTATGCCCGTGCCGACCAGTCCCGCGTCGGCGGCTCGTACGCCGGGGCCGACCAGTCCCGCGTGGGTGGCTCGTACGCGGGTGCCGACCAGTTCTGCGTCGGCGACTCGTACGAGGATGTCGACCAGTTCGCGGTGGGTGGTTCGTGCGACGGTGTGGCGAGGTGCTCCGTCGGGGGCTCAGCCGAGGGCTCCCCGGGCAGCGGGGTGGTGGGCTCGCCGGGCGTCGACGAGGATCCGGACGGGGCGAGCGGCATGGTCGGCTCCGGCGGGTACCGGCCGGCGTCGCCCGCGTCGGGCGGGCGAGGCGGTTCAGTCATGCCGGTCACGGTAGGGGCAGCGGGCAACTTGTGACCAGTGGGACATCGGCGGGATCACCCGGACGAACGCACCCTCCGGTCGAGCGTGTTCCGAGCGCAGGTCGACACCGATCATCGCGTCCGAGGGGTGGACCGACGTAGACTGGCACTCGTTACAGTCGAGTGCCAGGAGCTTACAGTCGAGTGCCGGGAGCACGGTCCGGTCGTGGTCAGCGGCCGTTGCCGGCTGTCGCCGGTGGCGGGCACGCACCGCCCGGGTCGGGCGCCGACACGCGTGGGAGGTGGGGAGAGTGGGTCTCGACGACCGTAAGCTCGCCGTGCTGCGCGCGATCGTCGAGGACTACGTCGCGACCCAGGAGCCGGTCGGCAGCAAGGCGCTGGTTGAGCGGCACCAACTCGGCGTCTCCCCGGCCACGGTCCGCAACGACATGGCCGTGCTGGAGGAGGAGGGGTACATCCGGCAGCCGCACACCAGCGCCGGCCGGGTGCCCACCGACCGTGGCTACCGGCTCTTCGTCGACCGGCTCAGCCGGGTCAAGCCGCTCAGCCCGGCCGAGCGCCGGGCGATCGAGCGCTTCCTGGTCGGCGCGGTCGACCTCGACGACGTCGTCCACCGTACAGTCCGGCTGCTCGCCCAGCTCACCCGTCAGGTGGCCGTGGTGCAGTACCCGAGCCTGGCCCGGTCCTCCGTACGGCACCTGGAACTCGTGCCGATCTCCACCACCCGGCTGATGCTGGTGATGATCGCCGACACCGGCCGGGTCGAGCAGCGGCTGGTCGAGCTGCCCGCGCCGGTCCCCGCCGACGACGTCACCGACCTGCGCCGCCTGGTCAACGAGAAGCTCTGCGGCACCCGGCTGGCGGACACCCCGCCGCTGGTGCAGGCGCTGGTGGAGGAGGTCCGCGCCGGGCTGCGTCCGGCGATGACCACGCTCTCCACGGTGCTGCTGGAGACCCTGGTCGAGCGGCACGAGGAGCGGATCGCCCTGGCCGGCACCGCCAACCTGACCCGGGGCGGCCTGCTCGACTTCCAGGGTTCGCTGCGGCCGATCCTCGAGGCGCTCGAGGAGGAGGTCGTCCTGCTCAAGCTGATCGGCGAGGTCGAGCCGAGCACCACCCGGGTCCGGATCGGCGACGAGAACGAGATCGACAACCTGCGGGGCACGTCGGTGGTGAGCACGGGCTACGGTCCGGGTGTCACCATCCTGGGTGGGTTGGGTGTGCTCGGGCCGACCCGGATGGACTACCCCGGCACCATCGCCACGGTACGCGCCGTGGCACGCTACGTGGGCGAGCTGCTGGCCCAGAACTGACCAGTCAGGGCCGACGGCCGACTCGGGCCGACGACCGGCGTAACGCGAGACGAACATGAGGACACGGAACGCAGTGGCCAGGGACTACTACGGCATCCTCGGTGTCAGCCGGGAAGCCTCCGACGACGAGATCAAGCGTGCCTACCGCAAGCTGGCGCGACAGTTCCACCCGGACGTCAACCCGGACCCGGAGGCCCAGGAGAAGTTCAAGGACATCAACGCCGCGTACGAGGTCCTCTCGGACGACCGGAAGCGGCAGATCGTCGACCTGGGTGGGGACCCGCTCGCCCCGGGCGGTGGCGCGGCCGGCCCCGGTGGGCCGGGCGGCGCGGGGCCGTTCGTCGGCTTCCAGGACATCATGGACGCCTTCTTCGGCGGGGCCACCGGCTCGCGAGGGCCGCGTCCGCGTACCCGCCCGGGGGCCGACGCGATCCTGCGGCTGGAGCTGGACCTGAACGAGACGGCGTTCGGCGTCGAGGCGCCGATCAACGTCGACACCGCCGTGCTCTGCACCACCTGCTCCGGCGCCGGCACGGCCGCCGGCACCCACCTCGCCACCTGTGAGGCGTGTGGCGGTCGGGGCGAGGTGCAGTCGGTGCAGCGCACCTTCCTCGGCCAGGTCGTCTCGGCCCGGCCCTGCACGGTCTGCCAGGGCTACGGCACCACGATCCCGCACCAGTGCCCGACCTGCGCCGGGGAGGGCCGGGTCCGTACCCGCCGCTCGCTGACCGTCAAGATCCCCGCCGGGGTGGAGGACGGCATGCGGATCCGCCTCGCCCAGCAGGGCGAGGTCGGGCCGGGCGGCGGCACCGCTGGCGACCTCTACGTGGAGATCCACGAACGGCCGCACGACGTCTACTCCCGCAAGGGCGACGACCTGCACTGCCGGGTGACCGTGCCGATGACGGCGGCGGCGCTCGGCACCCGGCTGACCATCAAGACGCTGGACAGCGAGGAGACCGTCGACGTCAAGCCGGGCACCCAGCCGGGCAGCACGCTGCGGCTGCGGGCCCGGGGCGTACCGCACCTGCGCGGCACCGGCCGGGGCGACCTCTACGTCCACCTCGACGTGCGGACCCCGACCAAGCTCGACGTCGAGCAGGAGCGGATGCTGCGCGAGTTCGCCAAGACCCGGGGCGAGGAGGTCGCCGAGCTGACCAAGCAGGGCGGCTTCTTCTCCCGGATGCGCGACGCCTTCAACGGGCACGCCTGAGTTGTCGGCGCCGCTCTTCCTGGTCGAGGCACTGCCCACCACCGACACGCTCACCCTGGACGGCCCGGAGGGGCACCACGCCGCCACCGTGCAGCGGCTGCGGGTCGGTGAGGAACTGCTGCTCGCCGACGGCCGGGGTGGCACGGCCGCCGCCGTGGTCACCGCCGTCGGCCGGGGCAGCCTCGACCTGAGGGTCACCTCCCGGGGGTACGCCGACGCGTCGGTGCCCCGGATCGTGGTGGTGCAGGGCATCGCCAAGGGCGACCGGGGCGAGCTGGCCGTCCAGGCGATGACTGAGGCGGGCGTGGACGAGATCGTGCCGTGGGCGGCGTCCCGCTCGGTGACGCAGTGGCGCGGCGAGCGGGGCGTACGGGCCCGGGAGAAGTGGGTGGCGACCGCCCGGGAGGCCGCCAAGCAGGCCCGCCGGGCCTGGCTGCCGGTGGTGGCGGGCGCCCCGGACGAGCCCACCGCGACGGTGGCGGCCCGGATCTCCGGCGCCGCCGCCGGGTTCGTGCTGCACGAGGAGGCCGAGGCGCGGCTGACCACCGTCGAGCTGCCCCCGACCGGCGAGATCGTGCTGGTGGTGGGCCCCGAGGGCGGGATCGCCCCGGCCGAGCTGGACGCCTTCCGAGCCGCCGGGGGCCGTCCGGTACGCCTCGGGCCGGCGGTGCTGCGTACCTCGACGGCCGGGGTGGCGGCGCTCAGCGTGCTCGCCACCCGCCTCGCCCGCTGGTAACCGCCCGCCCGACCCGCCTGGCCGGCCGACCCGTCCGTCCGTCCCCGCCTGCCCGATCTCGCCCGGCCCGGCCGTCCGCCCCACCGCCCGACCTCGCCCGGCCCGGCCGGGCGAGATCGACACGAGATGCGGTATGTCGGGGTGTCGGCGGGGCGGGAAGGCCCGAGATGCCGCAACCGGAGTGGATCTACGGGCGGTCAGGAGCGCAGGTAGGACGCGCCGTTCAGGTCGACGATGGTGCCCGAGGCCCACTCCGCCTCCGGGGAAGCCAGCCAGTGCACCGCGGCGGCGATCTCCTCCGGCCGGGCCACCCGGTCGAACGGGCTCTGCGCCCGTACGGCCGCGCCCCGGGGCGACTTGAGATGTTCGTTGGTCAGGTCGGTCTCGACGAAGCCGGGCGCCACCGTCGCCACCGCGATGCCGTACGGGGCCAGCGCCACCGCGAGGGACTGGCCCATCGCGTTCATTCCCGCCTTGCTCGCCCCGTACGCCGGGTTGCCCGGCTCGCCGCGGAACGCCCCCCGGGACGAGACGTTGACGATCCGGCCGCCCCGGTCGCGCATGTGCTGGGCGGCGCACCAGGACGCGTTGGCCGCGCCGAGCAGGTTGGTGTCGACGATCTCCCGCCAGCGCTGCCGCCACTGCTCGTACGTAATCTCGAAGACCGGGTGCGGCGGATCCGCCGGGCCGAACACACCGGCGTTGTTGACCAGTACGTCCAGCCCGCCGAGCTGTTCGGCGGCCTCGTCCACCGCGGCCCGGACCGCGTCCGGGTCGGCCAGGTCGGCCCGGACCACGACGTGCCCGTCGCCGGGCAGCTCTGCCCGGAGCTGTTCGGCCAGGTCCGTCGAGTCGCGGTGGTGGATCGCCACCCGGTCGCCGCCGGCCGCGAACCTGCGCGCCACCGCGCGACCGATGCCGCGCGAGGCCCCCGTTACCAGTACCGCCCGAGAGTCCATTCGCCCATGATCCCGGAGGGTCGTGTTTCTGCCCTGGTCGGGGCAGGTCGCCGGTGGCTGGCGGTCGCGTCGCGACCTGCCGGGACGGGCCGGTGGGCCCACGCCGGCCACCTGCTGGACGGGCCGGTGGGCTCTGCCGGCCACCTGTCGGGCGGGCCGGCGGACCCACGCCGGTCACCTGTTGGATGGGCCAGTGGGGCAGGCCGGCGCCATGCCGGACGGGCTAGTGGGCCACACCGGTCACCTGTTGGACGGGCCGCTCGGCCACGCTGGCGACATGCCGGGACGCCGTCGGCGGGATGCCGCGACCGCGCCGGCGGTCCTACCATGCGTCGGTGACCTCTGACTGCCTGTTCTGCCGCATCGTCGCCGGGGAGATCCCGGCCACCATCGTCCGGGAGACCGAGACCACCCTGGCCTTCCGGGACATCAACCCGAAGGCCCCGGTGCACGTGCTGGTGATCCCCAAAGAGCATCACGCCGACGTGGCCACGCTCGGCCGGGACGACCCCGCACTGGCCGGTCAGGTGCTCGCCACGGCCGCCGAGGTGGCCGAGGCCGAGGGGCTGGTCACCGACGGCTTCCGGCTGATGTTCAACACCGGACCGTACGGCGGCCAGGAGGTCTTCCACGTGCATGCGCACCTGCTCGGCGGGGCGCCGCTCGGGCCGATGCTCGCCCGCTGAGTCCTCGGTGGTCACTCCGCGCTGCGGTGGTAGCAGGGGACCCCTGTTCATCAAAAAGCGGTAACAGGGGTCCCCTCCTTACACTTGCCGCGTGGTGGAGATCAACGCGCGCCTCGGGCGGATGGTGCGGCAGGTGCAGGCCGGGGCCCGGGTGCCCGCGCTGTCGGTGGCCCTGCACCGGGCGGACCGGCCGCTGTGGAGCCTCACCGTCGGCGCCACTGGCAACGACGCCCCGCTGACCCCGCAGACCCCGTTCCGGATCGGCTCGGTCACCAAGACCTTCACGGCCGTGCTGGTGCTCCAGTGCCGGGACGAGGGGCTGCTCGACCTGGACGACCCGGTGGGCCGGCACCTCGACGTGCCGGCGCACGGCGAGCTGACCGTACGTCGGCTGCTGTCGCACACCTCCGGCCTGCAACGGGAGCCGTACGGCGACATCTGGGACAGCCTGCGCGCCCCCGGGGTCGAGCAACTCCTCGCCGACCTGGCCCGGGCCGAGCGGGTGCTGCCGCCGGCCCGCCGCTTCCACTACTCCAACCTGGGCATGTCCCTGCTCGGGGAACTGGTCGGTCGGCTGCGGGGCGGCACCTGGGTGGAGGTGCTCGCCGACCGGATCCTCGCCCCGCTCGGGCTGACCGCCACCACTCTCCGGCCCGGCCCGCACGCGGCCACCGGCTTCCTGGTCGACGCGTACTCCGATCACGCCCGGCCGGAGCAGCCGACCGACTTCGGCGCGGTGGGGCCGGCGGCGCAGTTGTGGAGCACCGCCGGGGACATGGCCCGCTGGGCGGCCTTCCTCGCCGACCCGGCCGCGCTGGACCCGGCAGGCGCGGTGCTCGCCCCGACCACCCTGGACGAGATGCGCTGGCCGCGTACGGTCACCGACGAGACGAACTGGGTGGACGGCTTCGGGCTCGGCCTGATCCTCGTGCCGCAGCCGAACCGGGTGCTGCACGTCGGACACGACGGCGCGATGCCCGGCTTCCTTGCCTCGGTCTACGGCCGACGGGGCGGCGATGGGACACCGGGGGCGATGGGCTGCGCGGTGCTCGGCTCGGCCGGCACCGCCGCGGCGATCTTCGGTCTGCCGCACCGGCTGCTCGCCGCCTCGGTCGAGCACGACCCGGCCGACATCGAGCCGTGGTCCCCCGGCGAGCCGGCCCCGGAGACGTACCGGGACGTGCTGGGACGCTGGTGGGGCGAGGGCTTCGAGTACGTCTTCCACTGGCGGGACGGGACGCTGCGGGCCCGTCGGGCGGAGGATCCACCGGGCAAGCCGGCGGCGGTCTTCGCGCCGCTGCCGGACCGGCCCGACGTGCTGCGGACGATCTCCGGACGGGAGGTCGGGGAGCTGCTCCGGCTGACCCGGGACGAGCGGGGGAGGGTACGCCGGATGCACTGGGCGACCTACCGGTTCACCCGGGACCAGCAGACCTTCGACGGGTACGACGCACGCTGGCCCGACCGGGGCTGAGCCGCAGCCCGGGTGGGGCCGGCTGGGCACCTGGACGGATCGGGCTGGCCTCCGGGGGGATCGGGGCTGGGCCGCTGGGCGGATCGGGCTGACCCGAGCGGGCCGGACTGGGCTGCCCGGGCCGGGCTGACCGCCCGGGCCGTGCTGAGCTGCTGGCGGATGGAGGCTGGGGGCGGGCGGACCGGGACTGGGCAGCGGCGGGCCGGGGGCCGGCGGGTGCCGACCCCCGGCTGGGGAGGTGTGACGGGTTCAGCCGACGGTGACCGGAGCCGGCCAGCTGTCCTGGAAGACCTGGCTGCCCTGGGCGCCGAAGCCGCCGAAGTTCCGGTCGACCTGCGCCGCCTCGGTCGTGTACGGGTACGGGTTGGTGCAGCCGGTGCCGGCGCTGCCGCCGGACATGAGCAGGTGGCACTGCCCGTTGTAGTTGTCGGGCAGGCCGAGGATGTGCCCGATCTCGTGCGTCATGATCCGCAGCGGGGCGTACTGCTGGGCCTGGTAGACGTCGATCACGACGTAGCCGTTGCCCAGGCTGTACCGGACGGCGTAGGAGCCGCCCCCGTAGGTGTAGTAGATCATCAGGTTCGAGCCGCACTTCGCCATGTCCACGTTGTTGGTGTACGCGTTCCAGATCCCGGCGGCCTGGTCGGCGATGCCCGCGTACGGGCCGGCCTGGCTGGTGTTGTAGCAGACGACGGCGTTGACGCCCTCGGCGGCGGCGGGGGCGGGGTTGGCCAGGCCGAGGCTCAGCACGGTGGCCACACCGGCGACGAGGGTGGCGAAGCGGCGGCCGATCCTTCGTGGGGACACGGGTCACACTCCGTTCGTGTGGGTGGAAACGGGGGTGAACGAATCCTAGATATGCATAGCCATCGATATCAATCTGCCCGTTTTGATGTTGATCAGATATAATGCAGCCTGATGTCGTGATCATGGCTTTCCTGGCGATCTTCCCGCCCCGACCGTCGTCAGGCGACGGGTGGAAATGGGCCGGGTGTCCCCGGGGTCGAACCGATACGATGGAGGCAACGTCCGTACGCCGTGCCAGCAGGGCCGGTGTCGAGAGCGAGAGCAGGTGGCGCAGGGCCCCTCGGCCCGACCTATGACCGGCACCCCACCTCCGGGCACCTCCCGGGCGCAGACCAGGATCACCGTTCCCGATCCCAAGATCATGGTCAACCTCCTCGGCGCGGGCGACGAGATCCTGCGGCTCATCGAGCGTTCGGTCCACAGCGACGTACACGTGCGCGGCAACGAGATCACCATCACCGGTGCGCCCGCGGACAACGCCCTCGCCGAGCGCCTCTTCGGTGAGCTGATCGAGCTGATCGAGAAAGGCGAGACACTGACCACTGACGCCGTCCGGCGTACCGTCGGCATGCTCGAGCAGGGCGGCACGGAGCGGCCCGCCGAGGTCCTGACGCTGAACATCCTCTCCCGGCGCGGGCGCACCATCCGCCCCAAGACGCTCGGGCAGAAGCGCTACGTCGACGCGATCGACGTACACACCATCGTCTTCGGCATCGGTCCCGCCGGCACCGGCAAGACCTACCTGGCGATGGCCAAGGCCGTGCAGGCGTTGCAGGCCAAGCAGGTCAACCGGATCATCCTCACCCGGCCGGCGGTCGAGGCGGGGGAGCGGCTGGGCTTCCTGCCCGGCACCCTCAACGAGAAGATCGACCCGTACCTGCGCCCGCTCTACGACGCGCTGCACGACATGCTCGACCCGGAGTCCATCCCGAAGCTGATGGCCGCCGGCACGATCGAGGTCGCGCCGCTGGCGTACATGCGTGGCCGGACGCTGAACGACGCCTTCATCATCCTCGACGAGGCGCAGAACACCACGCCCGAGCAGATGAAGATGTTCCTGACCCGACTGGGCTTCGGCTCCAAGATCGTGGTCACCGGCGACATCACCCAGGTCGACCTGCCCGGCGGGACGACCAGCGGCCTGCGTGTCGTCCGGGAGATCCTCTCCGACGTCGAGGACGTGCACTTCGCCCAGCTCTCCAGCTCGGACGTGGTCCGGCACCGGCTGGTGGGGGAGATCGTCGACGCGTACGCCCGCTGGGACGCCGAGCGGGAGAACCAGCAGGCACAGAGCGTGCACGCGGTGCCGGGGCGGACCGCCCAGGGCGGCGGCCGCGCCGGCCGCCGCCGTTAGAGCAGAGGAAAGACGTGTCCATCGAGATCGCCAACGAGTCCGGTGTCACGGTCGACACCGACGCCGTGCTCGCCGTCGCCCGGCACGCCCTCGACGAGATGGGGGTCAACCCTCTCGCCGAGCTCTCCGTGCTCCTGGTCGACATCGACTACATGACCGAGCTGAACCACCGCTGGATGGGCGGCGACGGTCCCACCGACGTGCTGGCCTTCCCGATGGACGAGGGGAGCGTCGACCACGGGCCGGGGGAGAACACCGGTCCGTCCGGTGAGCCGGCCCTGCTCGGCGACATCGTGCTCTGCCCGGAGGTGGCGGCCAAACAGGCGGCCACCGCCGGGCACAGCGCCGCCGACGAGCTGCACCTGCTCACCGTGCACGGGGTGCTGCACCTGCTCGGCTACGACCACGCCGAGCCGGAGGAGGAGCGCGAGATGTTCGGGCTCCAGGCCCGGTTGCTCGCCAGTTGGCGGTCGACCCGAGCCACGTGATGGACACGCCGATACTCGCGGCTGGCACCACCGCCGGCCTGCCCGACCTGCAACTGCTCGTCTTCGCGGCCGGTCTGGTGGTGCTCGCCGGAATCATCGCGGCGACCGAGGCGGCGCTGGCCGCCGTCTCCCCGGCCCGCGCCGCCGAGCTGGCCCGCGACGGGGTACGCGGCGCGCGTACGCTCCAGGCCGTCGCCGCGGACGTGGTCCGCCACCTCAACCTGCTGCTCCTGCTCCGGCTGCTGGCCGAACTGACCGCGACCACGCTGGTGGCCCTGGTCGCGGTGGACACCTTCGGCGCCGGCTGGCGGGCCGCCCTGGTCACCGCCGGGGCGATGACGGTGATCAGCTTCGTGGTGGTCGGGGTCGGGCCACGGACCATCGGCCGGCAGCACGCGTACGCGGTCGGCCGGGCGGTCGCCCCGCTGGTCCGCTGGCTGGGCCGGGTGCTGAACCCACTCGCCTCGCTGCTCATCCTGATCGGCAACGCGGTCACCCCCGGCAAGGGGTTCCGGGAGGGACCCTTCGCCACCCAGGTGGAGCTACGCGAACTGGTCGACCTGGCCGAGCAGCGCGGGGTGGTGGAGCACGGCGAACGCCAGATGATCCACTCGGTCTTCGCCCTCGGCGACACCATCGCCCGCGAGGTGATGGTGCCCCGTACCGAGATGGTGTGGATCGAGGAGCGCAAGACGCTCGCCCAGGCACTGGCGCTCTTCCTGCGCTCCGGGTTCTCCCGCATCCCGGTGATCGGCGAGAACGTCGACGACGTGCTCGGCGTGCTCTACTTCAAGGACCTGATGCGCCGTACCGAGGGTGGTGGCGCGCACGTCGAGCGGACGCCGGTGGCCGAGCTGATGCGTCCGGCGACCTTCGTGCCGGAGTCCAAGCCGGTCGACGACCTGCTCTCCGAGATGCAGGCCGCCCGCAACCACCTGGTGATCGTCGTCGACGAGTACGGCGGCACCGGCGGCCTGGTCACCATCGAGGACATCCTCGAGGAGATCGTCGGCGAGATCACCGACGAGTACGACATCGAGCGTCCCCCGGTCGAGCACCTGCCGGAGGAGGGGGCGGTGCGCGTGACCGCCCGGCTGCCGGTGGAGAATCTGGGTGAGCTGTTCGACGTGGAGCTTCCCGCCGACGAGGTGGAGACCGTCGGTGGCCTGCTCGCCCAGGCGCTCGGCCGGGTACCGATCCCGGGCGCGGAGGCGGCGGTCGCCGGGTTGCACCTGGTCGCCGAGGGGACCACCGGCCGACGGAACCGGATCGACACCGTGCTGGTGCGCCGGGTCGGGCCGACCGACGAACAGGAGAGCCCGGGGCGGGGCGACCAGGCCGAGCCCCGGGGAGGAAACCCGAACTCTTTCGAGGAGAGGCAACCCGCCGATGCCTGAGTCACCCGCCGTACCGTCCGCCGGTCCCGTCCCGTCCGAGTTGAGCGCCGAGGACGCCAAGCTGGTCATCCTCGCGCGAGGGGCGCGGGGCCGCGTCGGTGCCGTCGAGGGGGCGGCGGTCCGCGACCAGGACGGTCGGACGTACGCGGCCGCGAGCGTCTCGCTGCCGTCGTTGACGCTCACCGCCCTCCAGCTCGCGGTCGCCTCCGCGGTGGCGGCCGGCGCGTCCCGGCTGGAGGCGGCGGTGGTGGTCACCGAGGCGTCGACGCTGGACGCCGCCGGGCACGCCGCCGTACGGGACCTCGCCACGGACGCGCCGATCCACCTGGCGGCCCCGGACGGCACCGTCCTCGGCACGGTGGTCGAGTGAGCCGGCGTGACGATTCGGCCGGGCACGAGGGGTCCGGCTTCGCCGGGACGGCCCGGCGGGACGGGGCGGCTCGACGGGACGAATCGGTCCGGCGCGACGGTGCCGCCCGAGGCGACGGCGCGGCTCGGCGGGACGATTCGGTCCGGCGTGACGGTGCGGCCCGAGGCGACGGCGCGGTCCGGCGTGACGGTGCGGCCCGAGGCGACGTGGCTGGTGCCGCCGGGGCGGGCCCCGGTGGGGTGATCGGCGCGGACCGGCCCTACCGGGCGGGCTTCGCCTGTTTCGTCGGGCGGCCGAACGCCGGGAAGTCCACCCTGACCAACGCGATCGTCGGGCAGAAGATCGCCATCACCTCCAACAAGCCGCAGACCACCCGGCACATCATCCGGGCCGTCCTGCACCGCGCGGACTCCCAGCTCGTGCTGGTCGACACGCCCGGTCTGCACCGCCCCCGGACGCTGCTCGGCGAGCGTCTCAACGACCTGGTCCGGTCCACCTGGAGCGAGGTCGACGTGATCGGCCTCTGCATTCCCGCGAACGAGCCGGTCGGGCGGGGGGACCGGTTCATCACCGGCGAACTGGCCGAGCTGAAGGCGACCGTGCTCGCGGTGGTGACCAAGACCGACCTGGTCGACAAGAAGCGGCTGGCCGAGCAACTGCTCGCGGTCAGCGAGCTGGGCGAGTTCGCCGACGTGGTGCCGGTCAGCGCGGTCTCCGGGCATCAGGTGGACACCCTGGTCGAGGTGATGACCGGCTACCTGCCGCCGTCGCCGCAGCTCTATCCGGACGACATGCTCACCGACGACCCCGAGCAGGTACTCGTCGCCGAACTGGTCCGGGAGGCGGCCCTGGAGGGCGTCCGGGACGAACTGCCCCACTCGATCGCGGTGATCGTCGAGGAGATGATCCCCGAGGGGCAGGTCATGAAGATCTACGCCGACGTGTACGTCGAGCGCCCCAGCCAGAAGGCGATCGTGATCGGGCACCGGGGGAGCCGGCTGAAGGACGTGGGCACCCGGGCCAGGCAGCAGATCGAGGAACTCCTCGGCACCCGGGTCTACCTGGACCTGCACGTCCGGGTGGCGAAGGACTGGCAGCGCGACCCGAAGCAGTTGCGCCGGCTCGGTTTCTGACGACGCGACGTCGCCGGGGCGGGCTGTTCCGTCCCGGTTGTTCGACTCGTGCTGCGGCATGTCGGGCACGCCTTGTTTGATCAACTCCGATTGCGGCATGTCGGGGTCACCAGGGCGGCCGAGAGCCCGACCTGCCGCAATCGGAGTCGATCAAGTCGGCCCCGCCCCGCCCCGCCTCGCCCCGCCCCGCCGCGCGGCCAGGCGGGGCTGTCCGGGGTGCCCAGGTCCGGGCTGGGGCCGCTCGGGGCCAGACAGCCCCGCCCGGGGCCGAGCCGGGATCGTGCGGGGTGCCCGGGGCCGAGCCGGGATCGTCCGGGGTGCCCAGGGGCCGGGCCGGGGTCGTCAGGGGCCGGGCTGGGGTCAGGCGGGGACGTCCGGGAGCGGGTGGGCGAACGGGCTCCGGGGCTTTTGTGGGATTCCTCACTTTCGATGCCCCCGGACAGCACGTTTCCAGCCGGCGGTGCGGAGGGTAGGACCAGAACGGTTCCCCGCCCCCGGACATAGACGCAGGCTGATGCGAAACCGATACCTGGATCTGCTGCGCTTCCTCGCGATCATCCGAGTCGTGGTCTACCACGTCACCGGGTGGGCCACGCTCACCCTGGTCTTCCCGGCCATGTCGGTGATGTTCGCGCTGGCCGGCTCGTTGATGGCCGCCTCGCTCGACCGCTCCGGTCCGGCGGCGGTCGGCCGGCGGCTGCGACGGCTGCTGCCCTCCCTCTGGGTGGCTGCGGCGATCTTCGTTCCGGCCATGCTGCTGATCGGCGGACTGCCGCTGAACTGGCGCCTGCTGCTCTGGCTCTTCCCGATCACTGACCCACCGGCCAACGGCTGGGGTGCCCTCGCGCTCAGCGTGATCTGGTACCTGCGCGACTACCTCTGGTTCGTGCTCGCCTCCCCGTTGGCGCTCTGGCTGTTCCGGCGGGCCCCGCTGCCCACCCTGATCACCCCGTACGTGCTGCTGGTCGTGGTCGAGTTGGGCTTCCCCGGCGCACCGGTCGTGCTGCGCGACTTCGGCCTGTACTTCGGCGCCTGGCTGCTCGGCTTCGCGCACCACGACGGGATGCTGCGCCGCATGTCCCGGCGGGTGCTGGTCACCGTCGCGGCGGTGCTGGCCACCGCCGGGGCGGCGTGGATCTTCACCCACCCCGGGGCGCGCGGCTACGACCTGAACGACATCCGCATCGGCAACGCCCTCTGGGCAGCGGCGTTCATCCTGATCGCCCTCGGCCTCGCCCCCTCCGGCGCGGCCTGGGTCGACCGGAATGCCCGCTTCGGCCGCCTGGTGACGATCTTCAACCGGCGGGCGCTGACCGTCTACCTCTGGCACATGCCCTTCGTGGTCGCACTCACCCCACTGGTCGACGTGGTCGGCTGGTCCCACCAGAACCTGCTCGGCCTCGCCATCCGGGTCGCCTTGGTCTTCGCCCTGGTCGGGGTGATGACGGTGCTGGTCGGTTGGGTCGAGGACGTCGCTGCCCGCCGTAGGCCCGAGTTGCTGCCCGGCGGTCGGCGTACCCGACCGGAGCCGACCAGGCCCACCGACGCCGTCCCGGCGGCGACCGACGGACCTCGACCCGCCGTCCCGGCGGCGATCGGCGGGTCTCGGCCCGCCGTCCCGGCGGCGATCGACGGATCCGGGCCCGTCGTGCGGACCGTGCCCCGCGCCGGCTCGGCGGCTGCCGTCGTGCCCCGGCCCCGCCCTGTCGTCGAGCCGATCTCCGGGCCGGCCGTCGAGCCGGAGCCCTCGGCCGAGAACGCCCCGCTGCGGGTGAGCTGACCCGCCACCCGGGTCACGGGGGCCACGCTCGGCACGGCGGGGCCACCTCTCGTCAGCCCCCTGCCACCCGGGTCACGGGGGTCGGCGGCCGGCGGGAGAGAATGGGGCGGTGGCCGGGTACCGCCGACAGCTCTACCGCGACGACGCGGTGGTGCTGCGCGTCCAGAAACTCGGCGAGTCGGACCGGATCATCACCCTGCTCACCCGCCGGCACGGGCGGCTGCGCGCGGTGGCCCGGGGGGTGCGGCGCACCACCTCCCGGTTCGGGGCCCGGCTGGAGCCGTTCGGTCACGTCGACCTCCAGCTCGCCGGGGACCCGAAGGGCGAACAGGGCAGCTCGCTGCACACCGTCAGCCAGGTCGAGGGGATCGACCTGTACGGCAAGCGGTTCCTCGGTGACTACCCCCGCTACACGGCGGCCAGCGCCATCGCCGAGACCGCCGAACGGCTTACTCCGGTCGAACGGGAGCCCTCGCTGCGGCTGTTCCAGCTCACCCTCGGCGCGCTGAAGTCCCTCGCGCGGGGCGAGCACGACACCATGCTGGTGCTCGACGCGTACCTGCTGCGGGGGATGACGCTGGCCGGCTGGGCGCCCGCGCTGACCGCCTGCGCGGTCTGCGGCACGCCGGGGCGGCACCGGGCGTTCTCCGTACCGGCCGGGGGGTGTGTCTGCCCGGACTGCCGCCCGCCCGGCGCGGCCCACCCGGCCCCGGCCACCGTCGACCTGATGTCCGCGCTGACCACCGGCGACTGGGTGGTCGCCGACGCCACCCCCACCGGCGTACGCCGGGAGTGCAGCGGCCTCGTCGCGGCGCACCTGCAGTGGCATCTGGAGCGCGCGTTACGCTCGCTGCCGCTGGTCGACCGGGGTACCCCGTCGACCGGCCCGGCCCCGACGCACCGCAGCGACGGGCCGGCAGAACGGGTGTGAGCAGGGAGAACAGCGAGTGATCCGATCGATGAGGACGGGCCGGCGGACGCCGACGCCGCCGACGCCGCACCCGTCCGGGGCCCGGCCGCCGGCGCTGCCCGCCGAGGCGCTGCCGAAGCATGTCGCGGTGGTGATGGACGGCAACGGCCGGTGGGCCAAGGATCGGGGCCTGCCCCGCACCAAGGGGCACGAGGCGGGGGAGTTCTCCCTCTTCGACACCATCGAGGGCGCGATCGAGTTGGGCATCCCGTACCTCTCGGCGTACGCCTTTTCCACCGAGAACTGGCGGCGCTCGCCCGACGAGGTCCGCTTCCTGATGGGCTTCAACCGGGACGTCATCCGGCGTCGCCGGGACCAGCTCGTCGAGCTGGGCGTCCGGGTGGTCTGGTCGGGGCGGGCCGGTCGGCTCTGGAAGAGCGTGATCAGCGAGTTGCAGACCGCCGAGGAGATGTCGACGGACAACTCCACGCTGACCCTCCAGTTCTGCGTCAACTACGGCGGCCAGGCCGAGATCGCGGACGCCGCCGCCGCGATCGCCCGGGACGCCGCCGCCGGCAAGCTCGACCCGGCGAAGGTCACCGAGAAGACGGTCGCGAAGTATCTGTACCACCCGGAGGTCCCCGAGGTGGACCTCTTCCTCCGGCCCTCCGGCGAGGAGCGGATCTCCAACTTCCTGCTCTGGCAGAGCGCGTACGCCGAGCTGGTCTTCCTGGACACCCTCTGGCCGGACTTCGACCGCCGGCACCTCTGGTACGCCTGCGAGCTGTACGCGCAGCGCGACCGGAGGTTCGGGGGTGCCCTGCCCAACCCGGTCGCCCCGCCCGCCCCGACCGTCTGAGCCCCGGGTACCGCACAGGGCGTTGACCGTGTCGGGTGACCTGCCACGCAGCGCGGCTTACGGTTCGCCGTACCTGGGTACTGCCTGGTCAGCAGCTATCCACGGAGGTGAACCGACGATGATCCAGAAGCGGATCGGACAGTGGGCGATCATGGCGGTCGCGGTGCCGCTGGCGGCTGTCGGCGCGCGCCGACTCAGCCACACCATCGAGGCCCGGCGCGGCCCGTCCGGCATCAGCCGGCTGCTCAGCAAGGGGGCCGACATCCTGCGGCCGCAGAAGGCGAAGCGACGGCGTCGGTTCTGGTGACACCGCCGCCCCGCGCGTTCCGCGCACGGCGGGGCCCGTCCGGCGTACGAGGGGGTTCGTTGGACGTGCGACGGGGTTGCGGTGGCGGGTTTCCGACCGCCCGCCGCAACCCCGCTCGCGGTACGAGGAGTTTGATAATTAGCATCGAGGCGTGCCGTATGAGCAGGCCGAGTACCGCCGGATCGCGGACCGGATCACTCAGCAGATCAGATCCGGCGAGTTGACGGCGCACGACAAGCTGCCGTCCACCGCCGAACACCACGTCTCGCTCGCCACCGTGAACCGCGCCTTCGGACTGCTGCACGATCGTGGGCTCGTGTACGGCCGGCAGGGCAAGGGCGTCTTCGTGGCCGAGGGACACGCGTCAAGCTGATCGGGGTCACCCGAACAGACGCGTTCGTACCCGTGTCAGTTCTCGGCGAGGCGGGCCTCGATGTGGGCGACCTTGCTGGTGAGGGCGTCGGTCACGCCCGGTCGTACGTCCGCCTTGAGTACGACGCTGACCCGGGGTGCCTGCGCGGCGACCACGTCTACTGCCTGTTTGACCACCGCCATCACCTCGTCCCACTCGCCCTCGACGGTGGTGAACATGGCGTCGGTGCGGTTCGGCAGGCCGGACTCCCGGACCACCCGGACCGCCTCGGCGACCAGGTCACCGACCGACTCACCGACGCCGAGCGGGGTAATCGAGAACGCGATCAGCATGCCGCCGATCGTCTCCGGTAATTCGGGTGCGCGCCAGCCGGACGTCGGATAGCGTCCTGGACATGCGCTACTGACGCCCTGTGCCGAGCCAGGTCCACCGCCATCGCCGTGGACCGTGCCGCCGGGCGTGCGCGTACCCGTCCGTCGCTGTCGCGACGTCTCCGTGGTCGGCCGTCCCGGGGCATTCCCGTTCCCCGCTCGCCGACCGTACCGGCCGCTCCGGACGGTCCCTCGTTGAAGGAGGCACCGTATGCCTGCCAAGCGCAAGCCGAAGAAGTCCCGTCCGTCCGCGCCGAAGCCGTCCCTGCTGGAGGTGACCCCGCCGGACCTGGACACGATCGCGGTGGCTCCGGTGAGTCTGCCGGCCGGTTCCACCCCGCCGCAGGCACCGAAGTCCGGGCCGCCCCAGCGGGGCGCGGCCTTCGCCGCCGGTAGCAGCCGTCCCGCCGCGCAGAGTCGCCAGTACGCCTTCCGGCGTAGCTGAGCCGCCAGTACGTCTTGCGGCGTAGCTGACCGGTCCCGGGTGGGTCGGGGCGACACACCGCCCCGACCCACCGTGCCCGGCGTGAAACCGGTCGATGCTGTCCCGCCGGTGAGGTATACCCGACCGAATGCGACCAGGCCCAGGACAGGTTCTGCACTTCTCCGAGGATCCGACGCTTCGTACCGCATGTCGCCCCAACCGCCCGCCAGGCCGACGCGTACGTCTGGGCCGTCGACCACGACCGCGCTCCCGGCTACTGGTTTCCCCGGCAGTGCCCCCGGGCGATGGCCTGGGTGCGGGCGGCGACCACCTCGGCGGACGACCACGCCCACGTCGCGGTCGAGCCGGTCGAGCCGCTTGGCCCACCCGAGCCGGTGGGCGACCTGTTCGAATGCCACGCCGAGGCCGGAATCCAGCTCCGCGTGCTGAACAACCTCTGGTCGTTCTGGGACGCCGTCACCACCAGCACGCTGGGTTTCAGCGGGATCCGGCTGCGCCACGCGTCCCCCCGCCCGCCGGCGTGACCCCCTGACCGGACCGTCGGCCGATCTCGATCGCCCGGCCGACCCAATGGTCTGGGTGGTAGCAGGGGTCCCCTCCTCATCAAAATGCGGTAACAGGGGACCCCTGCTACCACCAGTCCCCGGGTCAGCCGATCAGGGGGCGGAAGGTGCCGAGCGCGATGCTCACTCCCAGGGCCGCGCCGGCCAGCACCGTCGCCGCGACGACCAGCAGCCCGTCCGCGACGGTGAACCGCTGCCGGCGGGCGGTCGTACGTGGGGTGCCGGCGTCGAAGCCGCGCGCGTCCATCGCCACGGCCAGCCGGGTGCCCCGGCGGATCGCCCCGACCAGCAGCCCGAACGCGGTGGAGACGAAGAGCCGGAGCTTCGCCAGCGGGTTGCGGCCGGCGTCCACGCCCCGGGCCCGGCGGGCCAGGCTGATCATCTGCCACTCCTGACCGAGCATCGGCACCAGCCGGAACGCGGCCAGCGCGCCGATGGCGAACCGGGGCGGGGCCTTGGCGTTCTGGATCAGCGCGTCGGCCAGGTCGGTCGGGTCGGTGGTGGCGAAGACGATCACGCCGGGCAGCGCCACCGCGAGCATCCGCAGCACCAGCCCGAGCGCGGTGACCAGCACCCCGGTGGTCACCAGCACGGGGCCGGCGTCGACGAGTACCCGGCCCTCCCGCTCGGCAGCGAAGAGCACCAGGGTGACCACGATGCCGACCGCGCCGAGCAGCAGCGGCGCGGCCCGCCGGGCGAGCACCCCGTACCGGACCCCGAACAGCGGGAGCACGGCCAGTTCGATCGCGATGGCGATCGCCGGGGCGACCGGGTCGAGGGTGGCGACCAGGGTGAACGAGAAGAGCAGCGCCGCCGCGAGCTTCGCCACCGGATTGCGGCGGGCCAGCGGCGCGGTCGGGTCGGCGACCGGCTCGAGGCTGATCACGACCGCTCCTCCCCGCTGGCCCCGGTCGAGGCGGGCTTACCGTCCGCCCCGGCCTGCGACGCGGGGCGGCGCAGGATCACCCGCCGGTCGGCGAGGGCGTCGACGAAGTCCGGGTCGTGGGTGACCGTCACGATGCCGTGCCCGGCGTCGCGCAGCCCGGCGAACAGGTCGACCAGCTCCGACCAGGTGCGCCGGTCCTGCCCGAAGGTGGGCTCGTCGCAGATCAGCAGCCGGGGCGCGGTGGCCAGGGCGGTCGCCACGCTCAGCCGCCGCGCCTCCCCACCCGAGAGGGTGTATGGGTTGGCGAGGGCCAGCCGTTCCAGCCGGAGCCGGGTCAGCAGCTCGTCCACGGTGGCCCGGACGGTCGCCTCCGGTTGCCCGGTGCGGCGTGGCCCGAGGGCCAGCTCGTCGAAGACCGTACCGGTGACGAACTGGTGTTCCGGGTCCTGGAAGACCGAGCCGATCCGGTTGGCCAGCGCGGGTGCGCGCCAGCGGTGCGGGGAAGTACGCCGGTCGGTGCCGGCCAGTTCGGCGCTGGCGGTCAACCGGCCGGTGCCCGGTCGGAGCAGTCCGCCGAGGAGCAGCGCGAGGGTGGACTTGCCGGCCCCGTTCGGCCCGAGGACGGCGAGCGCCTCGCCGGCGCGTACCGGAAGATCGGTGGGGGCCAGCCGGGGCGGCAGGCCGAGCCGTTCGGCGGTGAGCAGCACCTCCCCGGGTGGCCGGGCCGCCCGGCGGGGCGGCACCGGGTGGCCGGGCACCCAGACCCCGTCGGCGGCGAGCGCGGCACCGTGCTCGGCGAAGACCCGATCGGGCGGGCCGTCAGCCCGCACCCCGCCACCGGCGGCGAGGACGACCACCCGGTCGACCAGCGGCAGCGCCTCGGCGACCCGGTGCTCGACCAGGACCAGTGTGGTGTCGGCGTCCACCGCGTCGGCGATCGCCCGCCGGATCAGGGCCGCCCCGGCCGGGTCGAGGTTGGCGGTCGGCTCGTCGAGCAGCAGCAACCCGGGCCGCAGCGCGAGCGCCCCGGCCAGGGCGAGTCGTTGCTGCTCCCCGCCGGAGAGCGCGGCGGTGGGCCGGTCGCGGTGGTACGGGAAGCCGACCCGGGCCAGCGCCTCGTCGACCCGGGGCCAGATCCGCTCGGCCGGCACCCCCCGGTTCTCCAGCCCGAACGCCACGTCGTCGCCGCAGCGGGCCATGACGAGTTGACTCTCCGGGTCCTGGAAGACCACGCCCACCCGGTCCCGCGCCCGGTGCGGCGGGAGCCCGTCGAGCCCGATGTCGCCCTCCTGCTCGCCGGAGTCCTCCGGCAGCAGTCCGGCCAGCGCGGCCAGCAGTGTGCTCTTGCCCGCGCCGGACGGCCCGAGCAACAGCACCCGCTCGCCGCTCTCGATGCGCAGGTCGACGTCCCGAACGGCCCACGCCTTCCGTCCCGCGTGCCGCCACCCGAATCCCCGGACCTCCACCCGCACCGCGTTCACCTCTCTGCACTGATCAAGAGGTTTGCGTCAGGGAATCGGCCTCCGGTTGACGCAAACCTCTTGATCAACACGGCAGAGCGGGGTGAGGGTCAGATGGGGGTGCGGTGGTTTCGGGCGGCGGGGAGGTGGGCCAGGGCTCCGGTGTTGGCCAGGGCGCTGGTCAGGGCGTAACCGCCGGCACCGGCGACCACCGCGGCGCTGACCACGGTGAGCAGCGCGTACGGGATGCGGTAGCCGACCAGGTCGTACTCGGCGTTCCAGACGAGGAAGTCGAACAGCGCCGCGCCGACACCGGTCAGCGCCCCGGCGAGCAGCGCGGTCGGCAGCCGGAAGCTGCGGTACCGGAAGGCGGCGAAGGCCAACTCCGCGCCGAGACCCTGGACGATGCCCTGCGGGATGACCGTGCCGGCCCACTGGCTGCCCAGCAGCGCGGACAGCACCGCCGCCACGGTCTCGCAGTACAGGGCCGCGCCGGGCTTGCGGATCACCAGGCCACCGACCACGGCCGGCATCAGCCAGACGCCGTAGATGAGGGTCTGCGCCGGCGGGAAGAAGGCGAACGCGCCGGATGTCGCGCTCCAGACCAGGCCCCAGGCCCAGAAGATGACGCCGAAGGCGACCGCGATCACCGAGGCGACCACGATGTCGACGGTACGCCAACGGGGGTTGTCGAGCTTGCTCATGTGTACGTGCTCCCAGTCCTGTGCGAACCAGGCAAACGCACGTCGTACGCCCGGTGGCACCGGACGACGACGCGGCTGGAGACTGACCGAACTCCCTGCGCTGGCATTACCCAGATCAGGTTCGAGGGTCTGCGGGCGGTGCCCACACTCTCAGCGCTGTGCGCTCCCCTGTCGGATGTGAAGTTGTTGCGCAGACGCTAGCACCGCGACGCGCCGGAACCCAGGGGCGATGTCCCTGTGATGACGTCGGCCACGTCACTGTCCGGGTTAGGGTGGGGCACTCCCCGTACCCGAGCCCGTCGATCCGGAAGGGACGACCGTGACCTCTGCCGACCAGGCCACGCCGGGTTCCGGCGCACCCAGTACGGCCGGGCCGCCCGCCGGAGCCGGCCCCGTCCCGGTGGCGGGTGGACCGGGGGAGAGGCCGGCGGCGGGCGGGGCGGGGCGGTGGCTGCGCGAGCGGGTCGGCTCGGTGGAGGTGCTGGCGGCGGTCCTGGTTCTGCTGGTGCTCTTCCGGGAGCCGATCGGCGCCGCGATCTCCGCACCGCGCATGCAGACCTGGACCACCGTTTTCGTCTCGGTCATGGTCCAGGCGGTGCCGTTCCTGGTGTTCGGGGTGCTGCTCTCGGCGGTGATCGCGGTCTTCGTACCGCGTTCGTTCTGGGCCCGGGCGCTGCCCCGACATCCGGCGCTCGCCGTGCCGGTGGCCAGCGCCGCCGGGGTGGTCCTGCCCGGGTGCGAGTGCGGGTCGGTGCCGATCGCCGGTTCGCTGATCCGCCGGGGGGTCACCCCGGCCGCCGCGCTGGCCTTCCTGCTCGCCGCCCCGGCGATCAACCCGATCGTGCTCACCGCCACCGCGGTCGCCTTCCCCGACAACCCGGAGATGGTCCTCGGTCGGGGCCTGGCCAGCCTGGTCGTCGCCATGATCATGGGTTGGCTCTGGCTGCGGCTGGGCCGGACCGACTGGATCCGGCTGCCACACCGACCCGACCTGGACGGCCTGGCCCGGGGTGTGGCGTTCTGGTCGGCGGTACGCCACGACGTGGTGCACGCCGGTGGGTTCCTGGTGCTCGGCGCGATGGCCGCCGCCAGCATCAACGTGCTGGTGCCGGAGCGCTGGTTGCAGACCCTGGCCGACGACCCGGTGCTCTCGGTGCTGGCCCTGGCGGTGCTGGCCGTGCTGCTGTCCATCTGCTCCGAGGCGGACGCCTTCGTCGCCGCGTCGCTGTCCCAGTTCTCGCTGACCTCCCGGCTGGTCTTCCTGGTGGTCGGTCCGATGGTGGACCTGAAACTCGTCTCGATGCAGGTCGGGGCCTTCGGCCGGCGGTTCGCGTTCCGGTTCGCCCCGACCACCTTCGTGGTGGCCGTCCTGGTGGCCGTCGGCGTGGGAACGGTGGTGGTCCGATGAACCGGCAGGCCCAGGCGGTCGTCCTGCTGCTGCTCGGGGGTGCGGTGCTGCGGGCCAGCCTCACCGACCTGCACCTGCGCTACGTCAAGGAGGGCCTGCAACCCTTCCTGGTCGCCGCCGGGCTGGTGCTGGTGGCCGCCGCCGCGATGACCCTCTGGTATGAACTGCGCCCCGACGCGGCCGACGACCCGGACGACCACGGCAAGGCGCGCGACCACGGGTACGACGATGCGCACGACCACGACCACGACGGGGCGCACGGGCACGGGGCGCGGGTCGGGTGGCTGCTCATCCTCCCGGTGCTCGGGCTGCTGCTGGTCGCCCCGCCGGCCCTCGGCTCGTACGCCGCCGGTCAGGCCGGGACGGTGCTGTCCGAAGAGACGTCCTCGGACTACCCGCCGTTGCCGGCGGGGGATCCGGTCCGGATCACCGTGCTGGACTACGCCGCTCGGGCGCTGTTCGACCGGGGACACTCCATCGGGGACCGGCGGGTCCAGTTGACCGGGTTCGTCACCACCGGCCCGGACGGGCAGCCCATCCTGGCCCGCATGATCCTGTCCTGCTGCGCCGCCGACGGCCGCCCGGTGAAGCTCGGTCTCACCGGCGACGTGCCCACCGGTCTGGCCGACGACAGTTGGGTCGAGGTGACCGGCCGCTACACCGACCGGGTCGGCCGGGACCCGGTCAACGACGCGGAGGTGCCGTACCTGGAGGTGGAGTCCTGGCGTCCGGTGCCGACCCCGAAGCAGCAGTACGAGTAGGGCCGCGCCCCCGCGTCCCGGCGGGCATTCCGGGAGCCGTCGCGCCGGTAGGCTGCCGGGCATGAGGATCGATGCCCGGGGGTTGACGTTCGACGTGCACGCCGACGGTCCGGCCGACGGTGACCCGGTGCTGCTGCTGCACGGGTTCCCCAGCACAGTGGCGAGTGGGTCGACCTGCTGCCGGCGCTGCACGCCGCCGGGCTGCGGACGTACGCGCTGGACCAGCGGGGCTACTCACCCGGTGCCCGACCGACCGAGGTGGAGGCGTACCGGCTGGGTGAGTGCGTGGCCGACGCGGTGGCCGTCCTCGACGCGCTCGGCGTGCCCACCGCGCACGTGGTCGGCCACGACTGGGGGTCGATCGTGGCGTGGGCGCTGGCCGCCGGGCACCCGGAGCGGGTGCGTACCCTGACCGCCGTCTCGGTGCCGCACCCGGCCGCCATGACGAACGCCATCGCTCAGGACCGGCAGCAGAAGGCCCGCTCCTCGTACATGCTGCTGTTCCGCAAGGCGGGCAAGGCCGAGAAGGTGCTGCTCGCGTTGCAGGGGGCCGCCCTGCGCAAGCTGCTCGGCGGGGTGGGCGACCGGGAGCGCGTCGAGTCGTACGTGCGGCCGATGCGCGAGCCGGGCGCGTTGACCGCGGCGCTGAACTGGTATCGGGCGATGACCCGACGGGATCTGGTCGGCACCGGTCCGGTGTCGGTGCCGACCACCTACGTCTGGAGCGACCGGGACGTCGCGGTCGGCCGGGTCGCCGCCGAGGCGTGCGCCGGGTACGTCACCGGGGACTATCGGTTCGTCGAACTCACCGGGGTGAGCCACTGGATTCCGGACGAGGCGCCGGGGGCACTCGCCGAGGCCGTCCTCGCCCAGGTGGAGGCGGTAAGGTGACCGGCCCGATGGATGGTCCAGTGCCCGGCTCGGTGGACGGCCCGGTGATCGGCCCTGCGGACCCCTCAGGGTGGGACGGGACGGCTGCACCGGTCAGCGCCGAGGGCTACCTGTCGGTGGTGCAGGCGACCATCGCCCGGGTCGCCACCGGCCAGCGTACGGCGGTGGCCCGCGCGGCCGACCTGGTCGCCGACGCGATCCGTGCCGGCGGGGTGGTCCAGGCGTTCGGCACCGGGCACTCCGAGGCGCTGGCGATGGAGGTCGCCGGTCGGGCCGGCGGGCTGGTGCCGACCAACCGGATCGCCCTGCGCGACCTGGTGCTGCACGGCGGCGCACCGGTCGACGTCCTCGGCCCCACCCTGGAACGGGACCCGGCGGTCGCGCACCGGCTCTGGGCACTGACCCCGGTACGTCCGCCGGACGTCTTCGTGATCGCCTCCAACTCGGGTATCAACGGCGCGGTGGTCGAGTTCGCCTCGCTGGTCAAGCGGCACGGGCATGGGCTGGTGGCGATCGTCTCGGCGGCGCACTCGGCCCGGGTGCCGTCCCGCCACCCCGACGGGCACCGGCTCGCCGACTTCGCCGACGTGCTGCTGGACAACGGCGCCCCGTACGGCGACGCCTCCCTGCCACTGCCCACCGGCGGCGCGGTCGGGGCGGTCTCCTCGATCACCGCGGCCCTGCTGGCCCAGCAGATCGTGGTGGAGGTGGTGGCCCGGTTGCTCGCGGCGGGGGAGCCGCCCCCGGTCTACCTGTCGGCGAACGTGCCGGACGGCGACGCGCACAACTCCGAACTGGAGGCCCGGTACGCGGGCCGGCTCCGGCGCGGCACCTGACCCGGCGGCCCGCTGGCCCGCTGGCCCGCCGGCCCGCCGCTCGGGCGGTCGGGCGGCCCGGCGGTCGGGCAGCCGGGTGTCGCCCCCTGACCGACACGGATTGCCCAGGGTCGCCCAGGGCCGTCCCTGATCGACTCGGATTGCGGTAGGTCGGGGTGTCGCGGGCTCCGGAGACCCCGACCTACCGCAATCCGGGACGGCCGGCGGCATGACCCCGGCCGGACGCGGGCAGGGGACGCGTTTCGCGGCGTGGGGCACGGGGCAAACGCTGTGCTGCCGGCGGCGTGGGCGTACCGCCGGTACCTGACCATGACGGAGGTGGCGGTTTGTCCAGGGAGACCGAGAAGCAGCGTTGGCAGCGCAACTTCGCCGACCTGTTGCAGGAGCTTCGGGTTGCCCAGACGGGCGTGCAGATCCTCTTCGCCTTCCTGCTCACGCTGCCCTTCAGCGCCGGCTTCACCAAGGTCACCAACTTTCAGAAGGACGCGTACGTCGTCTCGCTGCTCGCCGCCGCCGCCGCGACCGCGATGATCATCTCCCCGGTAGCGTTCCACCGGGCGCTGTTCCGCCAGGGCCGTAAGCCGGAGCTGGTCCGCTTTGCCCACCGGATGGCGACCGGCGGACTCGCCTTCATGCTCGTCTCGATGGTCAGCGCGGTGTTGCTGATCACCGACTTCATCCTGGACCGGCCGATCGCCCTCCTGCTGAGCACGGTCACCGGCCTGTGGTTCCTGACCTTCTGGGTGCTCCTGCCGTTCGTCCGCCGCAACTGGGGTGATGACGACGATGACGAAGACGACGACTCGCCGGTAGGCCAGGGCGACTGAGGGAACCTCCCGGTTCCGTCTCGGGTCGGCCCGTGCCGAGTGCGCGCGGCCCGGCCCAGTTCCGCGCCGGACGTACGCGGCCCGGCCGGCTCGGTGCCGGGCGGGTGCGGCCCGGTCAGGGTCGGGCGTAGGCGACGCTACTCCTGGGTAACAACTGGGGTGGCGTCGTTCCCTGTTGAGCGGGGACCGCGCGCGAACGGAACGAGGTACGAGGGGGCAGCATGAGCATCACGCGGCACGACCGCCCGGCGTCCGACCCCGACGGGGTGGGCCCGCTGCCGAAGGAGGCGGGGCAGGCCTCGGAGAAGGAGGCCCGGCAGGTCGCCGAGGCGGCCCGCGAGTCGGCCTGGGACCGGCCGAGCTTCGGCCGGGAATTGTTCCTCGGCCGGCTCCGACTCGACCTGATCGACCCCTGGCCCCGTACCGATCCGGCTGACGACGCGCGCGCCGAGGAGTTCCTCGGCACGCTGCGGGCCTACCTGAAGTCCGAGGTGGACGCCGCGGCGATCGAGCGCGACGCGTCCATTCCGGACGAGGTCTTCCACGGGCTCGCCCGCATCGGCGCCTTCGGGATGAAGATCGACCCGGCGTTCGGCGGCCTCGGGCTGAGCAACCTGCACTACTGCCGGGCGCTGATGCTGGCCGGCTCGGTCAGCCCGGCGATCGGCGCGCTGCTCAGCGCCCACCAGTCCATCGGTGTGCCGCAGCCGTTGAAGATGTTCGGCACCGAAGAGCAGAAGCAGCGCTTCCTGCCCCGGCTGGCCGCCGGTGAGGTCTCCGCCTTCCTGCTCACCGAGCCGGACGTCGGCTCGGACCCGGCCCGGCTGGGCACCACCGCCGAGCCGACCGCCGACGGCACCGGCTACCGGCTCAACGGGGTGAAGCTCTGGGCCACCAACGGCACGATCGCCACCCTGCTGGTGGTGATGGCCCGGGTGCCGGGCGGCGAGGGACGGCGCGGTGGCATCACCGCCTTCGTGGTCGACGGCGACGCCGAGGGCATCACCGTGGAACGGCGCAACGCGTTCGTCGGGCTGCGCGGCCTGGAGAACAGCCTCACCCGCTTCCACGACGTCTTCGTCCCGAAGGAGAACGTGATCGGCGGCGAGGGCAAGGGACTCCGGATCGCCCTGAGCACGCTGAACACCGGCCGGCTCTCCCTGCCGGCGATGTGCGTCGGCGCCGGCAAGTGGTCGCTGAACGTGGCCCGGCAGTGGGCCGCCGACCGGGTGCAGTGGGGCCGGCCGGTCGCCGAGCACGAGGCGGTCGCCACCAAGCTCTCCTTCATCGCCGCCACCACGTACGGCATGGAGTCCATGCTGGACCTCTCCTGCCTGCTCGCCGACGACGACCGCAACGACATCCGAATCGAGGCGGCCCTGGCCAAGCTCTACGCCAGCGAGATGGCCTGGCGGATCGCCGACGAACTGGTGCAGATCCGGGGTGGGCGGGGCTACGAGACCGCCGAGTCGCTGGCCGCCCGGGGAGAACGCCCGGCCGCCGTCGAGCAGGTGCTCCGCGACCTGCGGATCAACCGGATCTTCGAGGGCTCCACCGAGATCATGCACCTGCTGATCGCCCGGGAGGCGGTCGACGCGCACCTCTCGGTCGCCGGGGACATCATCGACCCGGACGCCGGGCTCGGCCGCAAGGCGCGCGCTGGAGCCCGTGCCGGAGCCTTCTACGCCCGGTGGCTGCCCACCCTCGTGGTCGGCCGGGGCCAGGCCCCCGGGTCGTACGCCGAGTTCGGCCCGCTCGCCGGCCACCTGCGCCACGTCGAGCGGACCGCCCGCAAGCTGGCCCGCTCGACGTTCTACGGGATGTCCCGCTGGCAGGGGAAGATGGAGCGCAAGCAGGCGTTCCTCGGCCGGATCGTGGACATCGGGGCGGAGCTGTTCGCCATGTCAGCGGTCTGCGTCCGCGCGCACGCGGAACGGGACACCCATCCCGAGGGACGCGAACTGGCCGACCTGTTCTGCCGCCAGGCCCGGCTGCGGGTCGAGCAGCTCCTCACCAACCTCTGGTCGAACACCGACCCGGTCGACGTGGTCGCCGCGCGGCGGATCGTCGCCGGCCGGTACGCCAGTCTCGAGGAGGGTGTGCTCACCCCGCCGGATGACCTGCCCTGGGTGGCCCGCTGGGAGCCGGGCCCATCCACCGTGCCGGACGTCCGCCGCCGCATCCCGCCGCCCCGCTGACCGAGCCCCGGGAGCCGGCCGCCGACCTGCCCTGGTAGCCGGACCGGTCCCGGCCGCGTCGGTCTGTCCCGGCCATCGACCCGCGCCGGCTCGGCCGTCGTCCTGCCCGGCCATCGACCGGCTCGGCCGTCGTCCTGCCCGGCCGTTATCCGGGCCGGCCATCGTCCTGTGCCGGTGTCCACCGTTTCGTCGCGGCGGGCACCCGGTCAGCGGTTGAGCGCCCAGACCAGTACGGCCACCACGATCACTGCGTTCAGCACACCGAGCACGACGTACGCCGAGGCCGGCATTTTCTGGCCCCGTCGGGCGAGACTCATCAGGTATCCGGCGTAGCCGAGCAGCAGCACGGCCATGACGATCAGGAAGTAGAGCACCGGTCGACCTTAGCGGTCCGTCCGTAGGCCCAGTTCACGCAGTTCCAGGGCGGCCAGCGCGTCGACGGTGGCCGGGTCGCCGCGCCGCCACGCCTCGGCCACGTCGGGGGCGATCCGGGTGAGCCGGCCCAGCGGCTGCCCGGCCAGCGCCCGCAGGGCGAGCAGGTCCCGGCCGGCCGGGACGGACCGCAGCGCCGCCGCCGCGCCGGCCCGGCGCATCCAGCGCAACCGAAGCGGCAGCCAGCCGAACAGGACCAGGCCGAGCGGGAACACCAGCACGGCCACGGCCAGCGCCAGGGCCAGCTGGTCGACCAGTTCCTGCTGGTCCCGGCCAGCTTCGGCGACCGCCCGGGCGGCCTCGGCGGCCCGCTCGAACGGGGTGGTCAGCTCGTCGCCGACCAGCGGGACCCGGCCGACCTTGCCGCTGGCGTCGGCCAGGTTGTCGGCCAGGCCACCACCCGCCCCCTCCAGCTTCCGGCCGGGTTCGGCGAGCCGCTGCACCAGGTCGTGCAGCCACATCGCGCCGCGGATCGCGGCATACACCCAGGCGACGACGAGCAGGTCGGTGACGAGTTGACGGGCGGCGGTGGGAAAACGGTCGGCGTAGATCCTCACGCCGCACAGCGTGCCACGGGGACCGGCCAGTCGCAGACCGCGACGGCCGCCGGCCCAGGGTGCCCCGCTGCGGCCTGCGACGGCGGCCTGCGACGGCGGCCTGCGACGGCGGCCGCGACCCGGCCGGCAGGTCAGTCAGTGGGCGGCGCAGGCCGGCAGGTCGGTCAGTGGGCGGCGCAGGCCGGGCAGGTACCGAAGATCTCCAGGGTGTGGCTGACGTCGGAGTAGCCGTGCTGGGCGGCCACCCGGTCGGCCCAGGTCTCCACCGCCGGACCGGCGACCTCGACGGTACGTCCGCAGGTGCGGCAGACCAGGTGGTGGTGGTGCCCCTCGCTGCACCGCCGGTAGAGGTGCTCACCGCCGGGCGGGCGCATCACGTCGATCTCGCCCGCGTCGGCCAGCCCCTGCAACGTCCGGTAGACGGTGGTAAGGCCGACCCGCTCGCCCCGCTCGCGGAGCATCGCGTGCAGGTCCTGCGCGCTGTGGAAGCCCTCCACCTCGGCGAGCAGCGCGCTGACCGCCGTACGCTGCCGGGTGTTGCGGACGACCGTACCGGTCTCGCTCACGCCGTCGCCCCCTCTGCGCCGACGCCGATGCGGGACCGGACCTCGACGGTCCGCTCGCTCTGGTCGCTCTGGTCGCTCAAGACCCCTCCCCGGCGTGGCTGACCGCGTCCGCCACGATGTGCGCGACGTGCTCGTCGACCAGGGTGTAGGCGATCTCCCGACCCCGTCGGGAGCCGCGCACCACGCCGGCTCCGCGCAGCACCCGCAGGTGCTGGGAGACCAGCGGTTGCGCCGCGCCGAGCTTCTCTACCAGCTCGTGGACACAGCGTTCACCCTGGGCGAGCTCGCTGACGATGGCCAGCCGGATCGGCGCGGCCAGGGCGCGTAGCAGGTCTCCCGCACCCTCGTACGCGTCGTAGCCGTTGCTGCTGGTCACTCTGCAACGGTAACCAATGCCGGCGCGCCCGGGGGGACCAGGATCAACTCAGCACCACCTCGTGCGGCTCAGCCTGGGCCGGCGCGGCCGGGGTACGCCGTCGGCGCACCGTCCGCCAGGCCGCCGCCCCCACCGCCACGACGAGGAAGGACGCTATCGCGAGCACCACCACCGACGCGCCCGGGGCGGTGTCGGCGACCGCCGCCACCCAGACGCCGCTGCCAGCGGCCAGCAGGCCGACCGTCATCGCCATCGCCATCGTGCTCCGGAAACCCCGGGTGACCTGCTGCGCGGTGGCCACCGGCACGACCATCAGCGCACTGATCAGCAGGACGCCCACCGCCCGCATGGCGATCGTGACGGTCACCGCCGTGGTCACCGCCAGCAGCAGGTTGAGCGTACGGACCGGTAGGCCGGACACCCGGGCGTACTCCTCGTCGTGGCAGACCGCGAAGAGCGCCGGGCGCAGCGCGACCATGGCGACCAGCACCGCCACGCCGAGCACCGCGATGGTGATCAGGTCGGTGCGGGAGGTGGTGGTCAACGCGCCGAACAGGTATGCGTTGAGGTTGGCGCTGCTGGCGTCGGAGAGCCCGACCAGCATCACGCCGCCGGCGATGCCGCCGTAGAAGAGCAGCGCCAGCGCCAGGTCGCCGGAGGTGCGCCCGCGGGCCCGGACCAGCTCGATGACGACCGCGCCGAGCGCTGCGGCGGCCACCGCCATGAGCACCGGCGACTGGTTGAACAGCAGGCCGGCCCCGACGCCGGTCAGCGCGACATGGCCGATCCCGTCGCCGATGAGTGCCAGCCGCCGCTGCACCAGGTAGATCCCGAGCGCGGGGGCGGCCAGACCGATGATCAGCGCGCCGACCAGGGCGCGCAGCATGAAGTCGTACTGGAAGAGGCTCACGGGGCGCTCCACAGCCCGGCGGGCTCCTCGGGACCGTGCGGGTGCACGTGGTCGTGGTCGGGATCCGCGTGGTGGCCGGCCGGCTCCGGGACCGCGCCGTCGTGCGCGATGCCGCCCTGGTGGACGACCACCGCCCGGTTGATCAGCGGGCGCAGCGGACCCAGTTCGTGGGCGACCAGCAGCACCGTCCCGCCGCCGTCGACGAACCCGCGCAGCGCCCCGGCGAACGCCTCCTGGCTGACCGCGTCCACCCCGGCGGTCGGCTCGTCGAGCACCAGCAGTTCGGGCCGGCCGGCCAGCGCCCGCGCGATCAGAGTGCGCTGCTGCTGTCCGCCGGAGAGGGTCGCCACCGGGTCACCGGCCCGGTCGGCGAGGCCGACCGCGCGCAGCGCCTCGGCGACCGCCTCCCGGTCGGCGCGGCCGGCCGGGCGCAGGACGCCCCGTCGGGCCAGTCGCCCGGAGGCGACCACCTCGGCCACCGTCGCCGGTACGCCGCTGCCGGCGCCCAGCCGCTGCGGGACGTACCCGACGCGGTGCCACTGCCGGAAGCGGCGCAGTTCGGTGCCGAAGAGGGTGACCTGCCCGGCGCTGAGCGGCACCAGCCCGAGCACCGTGCGGACCAGGGTGGACTTGCCGGAGCCGTTGGCGCCGAGGATGGCGACGACCTCACCGGCGGTGACGGTCAGCGAGACGTCGCGAAGCACGGGGCGGCCGTCGTAGCCGACCACCCCGTGCGTCACGGTGACGACGGACCCGCTCACGAGCAGCCCAACGCTGTCCGGAGGGTCTGCAGGTTGCTGCGCATCACCGAAAAATAGTCCCCGTCCGCGTTCTCTGCCGAGAGCCCCTCGATCGGGTCCAGTACGGCGGTCTTCGCCCCGACCTCGCGGGCGATGGTCTCGGCGACCTTCGGGCTGACCAGCGTCTCGAAGAAGATCGTGGTGGCCTGGTGCTCGCGGGCCTCCTCGGTGACCTCGGCGAGGCGCTGTGGCGACGGCTCGTTCTCCGGGGTCAGGCCGGAGAGGCCGATCTGCTCCAACTGGTAGCGCTCGGTCAGGTAGCCGAAGGCGGTGTGGCTGACCACGAGTTCCCGCCGCTGGCAGGTCTTCAGTCCCTGGGCGTACTCGGTGTCCAGTTTCTCCAGCTCGGTACGCAGCGCCTTCGCGCGGGCGGTGTAGTCGGCGGCGTGGTCCGGGTCAGCCTTGCCGAGCCGCTCGGCAAGCTTCTCGCCGATGGTGGCCAGCCGGGTCGGGTCGAGCCAGACGTGCGGGTCCTTGCCGCCGCCCTCCTCCTCGGAGTGCTCCTCCCCGCCGGGCTCCCCCTCGTGGTCGTGCCCGCCGGCCGCCGCGTCCAGGAGCGGCTGCACGGTCGTCACGTCGAAGGCCCGGTCCCCGCCGTTCTGGTCGACCGCCTCGTCCACGGCCGGCTGGAAGCCCTTGAGGTAGACGATCAGCTCAGCCTCGCTGACCTGACCCACCTGCCCCGGGTTCAGTTCCAGGTCGTGCGGCTCCGCGCCGGGCTTCGCCAGGTTGGCCACGGTGACCGCGTCCCCGCCGACCCGCTCGCTGACGAACTCCAGGGGGTAGAAGGCGGCGACCACGTCGACCCGCTCCGGGTCGTTGCCGGACGCCCCGTCGGAGCAGGCGGTGACCGCACCGAGGGCGAGCAGGGCGGTGGTCGTGGCGGCCAGGACGCGAGGAGTGGAGCGGCTGTTCATGGTCACCACCTTCCGCTGCAACGACAATGATTGTCAAAAACGCATGCTTGCATGCGAGGGGCGGCGGCGTGAGGAGGGTGAGGCGGTGGGAGGGGTGAGGTGGTAGCAGGGGTCCCCTGTTACCGCATTTTGATGAGGAGGGGACCCCTGCAACCACCCGAAGCAGGCGCGCGGGCGCGCGGGCGTCCGGGCGCGCAGCGTGCAGGGCGGGAGGCGCCCGCCGGGGTGCAGGTGCGAGGCGGGGCCGCTCAGAGCAGCTTGGCGAGGGCGACGGCGACCAGCAGGGTGAGCATGAGCAGCCGGATCAGCCGGGTAGCCGGGCGCTGCACCGGCCAGGTCAGTCTGAGCAGCGCCACCAGCCCGGCGGCCAGCAGCAGGAGCAGCACCCCGCCCGCGACGCCCGGCGTGAGCAGGCCCACCAGCACCAGAGCCAGCGCGGCCAGGAACACCCCGGTCGGGTTCACCCGGGACAGACGGGCCAGCAGGGGGCTCTGCGTACGCTGCATCCCACAGACTCTACGAGGAGGACGCCCGGTGCTCGTCACCAACCGGTTCGTGGTCGACGAAGACGTCGCCCCCGCCTTCACCGAGCGGGCGCACGCCGCCCTCGCCGCGCTCGCCGCCCGCCCCGGTTACCTGCGGGGGGAACTGCTGCGCGCGCTCGACGACCCACGACACTGGTGCCTGCTGACCGAGTGGGAGTCGGTCGGGGCGTACCGGCGGGCACTGGGCGGGTTCGATGTCAAGGTCCAGGCGACGCCGCTGCTGGCCGAGTCGGTCGACGAGCCCTCGGCGTACGAGACACTGGCCAGTGCCGGACCGGACGGCGCGGTGACGATCTCCACGAGCGATCGGGCTGCTGGTCCCTACCGCTGACCCCCGGGCACTACCCTCTCGGGTATGACCGCACCCGGACCGGCAGCCCCCTCGCCGTACCCCGTGCTGCCCGGCCCCGGCGGGCCGGAGGGGCACGGTGTGCCCGCACCACCGGCCGGCCCCGGGGTCGCCCCGCCGTTCGCCGCCCCACCCACCGAGGGACGCAGCACCCGGATGTGGCTCGGCCTCGGCGCCGGCGGGCTCGCCCTGCTGCTCTGCTGCGGCGGCGGGGCGGCGGCCGTGATCGGGCTGGCGGTGGCCGGCACCCAGGCACTGGACGAGCAGGGCCGCGCGGTGACCGGCGACTACTACGGCGCGCTCGTCGACGACCGGTACACCGAGGCGTACGACCTGCTCTGCCGCGACCTCAGGGAACGCGAGTCCCGGACGGAGTTCGAGCGGCGGGTCACCGCCGAGCCGACGATCGCCTCCTACCGGGTCGGCGACGTCAACCTGAACGACCTCACCGTGCCGGTCGACGTGACCCTCGACGGGGGCGGCCAGGAGGCCCAACTGGTGATCCTGGCGCAGAACAGCAGCACCGGGCGGCTCGAGGTCTGCGGAGTCAGCTGACCGGCGACGCGGACGCCGGGCGGGCACGCCGAAGGTGGCGGCCCGGGTTCAGTGGACGGCGGCCGGGCACGCCGAAGGGTGGCGGCCCGGGTTCGGTGGACGGCGGCTGGGCGCGCCGAGGGTGGCGGCCCGGGTTCGGTGGACGGCGGCTGGGCGCGCCGAGGGTGGCAGCCCGCCGGGCAGGCGGGCAGCTCACCGCGAGTATTCTCCTGGGCTCGGGGCGGCGGTGGTCGTACCGTGGTCCCGAACCTGTCCGTAACACTCCCTGTCCCCGCCGACCGCCAGTCGGCGTAGGAGGAAACATGCCTGCCGACCGTATCGACGCCATCGTCAGCCTCGCCAAGCGCCGGGGCTTCGTCTTCCCCTCTAGCGAGATCTACGGGGGTACCCGGTCGGCGTGGGACTACGGTCCGCTCGGCGTGGAACTCAAGGAGAACGTCCGCCGCCAGTGGTGGCGGACCATGGTCCAGCAGCGCGACGACGTGGTGGGCCTCGACTCCGCGGTGATCCTGTCCCGCGACGTCTGGGCCGCCTCCGGCCACCTGGACGCCTTCGTCGACCCGCTGACCGAGTGCCAGTCCTGCCACAAGCGGTTCCGGGCGGACCACCTCGAGGAGGCGTACGAGGCCAAGCACGGCAAGCCGCCGGTCTCGCTGGCCGAGCTGAACTGCCCCAACTGCGGCAACAAGGGCACCTTCACCGAGCCGAAGATGTTCAACGGCCTGATGAAGACCTACCTCGGCCCGGTGGAGAGCGAGGAGGGGCTGCACTACCTGCGGCCGGAGACCGCGCAGGGCATCTTCGTCAACTACAAGAACGTGGAGACGGTCGCCCGCAAGAAGCCGCCGTTCGGCATCGCGCAGACCGGCAAGTCGTTCCGCAACGAGATCACCCCGGGCAACTTCATCTTCCGTACGCGGGAGTTCGAGCAGATGGAGATGGAGTTCTTCGTCGAGCCGGGCACCGACGAGCAGTGGCACGAGTACTGGCTTCAGCAGCGCTGGGACTGGTACATCGACCTCGGCCTCTCCGAGGAGAACCTGCGCTTCTACGAGCACCCCAAGGAGAAGCTCTCGCACTACTCGAAGCGGACCGTCGACATCGAGTACCGGTTCCGCTTCGGCGGCACCGAGTTCGCCGAGCTGGAGGGCGTCGCCAACCGGACCGACTTCGACCTCTCCACGCACAGCAAGCACTCCGGCGTCGACCTGTCCTACTTCGACCAGACCAAGGGCGAGCGCTGGATGCCGTACGTGATCGAGCCGGCTGCCGGCCTCACCCGGGCCGTGCTCGCCTTCCTCCTCGAGGCGTACGACGTCGACCAGGCGCCGAACGCCAAGGGCAAGATGGAGGAGCGTACGGTGATGCGCTTCGACCCGCGGCTGTCCCCGGTCAAGGTGGCGGTGCTGCCGCTGTCCCGCAACGAGGCGCTCTCGCCCAAGGCCAAGGCCCTCGCCGCCGACCTGCGTAAGCGCTGGGTGGTCGAGTTCGACGACTCGCAGGCGATCGGCCGCCGCTACCGCCGGCAGGACGAGATCGGCACCCCGTACTGCGTCACCGTCGACTTCGACACCCTCGACGACAACGCGGTCACCGTACGGGACCGGGACACCATGACCCAGGAGCGCGTCTCCCTCGACCAGGTGGAGCGTTACCTGATCGAGCGCCTCCCCGGCTGCTGAGCGACAGCGGCGCTGGATTGTCGGGTGGTAGCAGGGGTCCCTTGTTACCGCATTTTGCGGAGCAGGGGTCCCCTGCAGGCACCTCAGAACAAGCGGCGTCCCGCGACGGGGGCCTCCTGCCCGCCGGGGGAGCGTCAGCGGGCTGGCGACACCACGACTCCGACGCTGACGCCCAGCCCGCGTCGGAAGCGGTAGGCGTCCTCGACGGTCCGCCGCACCTGATCCGCCGCGCCACGGATGTGCGCCGGGGTGAAGTGCAGGACGAGGATGCCGCGCCGACCCAGCTCGTTGTGCCGGCGCAGCGTCCGGGACCAGTCCTCGGGTGAGAAGTGGAACTCCCGCGAGTCCACCTCCAGGGCCACCGCGGCGTCGTCGAGGTATCCGTCCGGCGTGGGTAACACGCTGCCGTCCGTGGTCCGTAGCTGCGGATTCCAGTGGATCTCCGGCAGCACCCGGCTGGTACCGAGGCACTGTCGCAGCTCTGCCTCCGGTGCCGACCGCACACCGGCGACGACCTCCGCGAACGCCCGGCGGACCAGCGCGGTGCAGCTCCGCCGGGCCCGTCTGATCTCCTCGTCGAGCGAGGTCAGGTCGGTGAACTCCCGCTGGATCGCTTCGGTCACGATGGCCCGCACCGGCCGGATCTGGCGCAGGCGGCGGGCCGCGTCCACCACCGCCCGGGCCGGCGAGCAGACCGGGTAGAGCCGGGTGCGCCGGGCCCGTGCGTCCAGGGCGAGCGCCCGGGTGATCACCACGTGACCGGTCGAGCGGCGGCGCGCTTGGTGCGGCACGACCAGGTGGACGTCCGACGTACGGGGAGCCTGGCGGAAGCCGTACCAGGTCAGTGCGGCCAGGCCGGTGACCTGGGCGTCCGGTCCCGCGTAGAGCGCCGCGGCGATCCGCCGTTGCTCGTCGGTCAACGTGCCGCTGACCAGGGCGTAGGTGGCCGGGAGGACGCGTTGCCAGATGCCCCGTTTGGCCTGGCGGCACATGTGGTTGTCGTCGAACCCGGCGGCGAGCAGTTGCGCGCGGGTGACGATCTGGTGCTGGAGTTGCGTGGTCTCGTCGAGGGTGCGGCGCTGGTCCATGCCCGCAGGTTGCCTGCGTGCCGGGTACTCCGTCCGCCCCACCGGCCCGGGCTGTGGACAACCGGGGCTCCTGTGGATGAGCCCCGCTGCCCAACCGATCTGTGCTATGGGCGCGGACCCGCTGCGGCGGGTGGTTGCCGGGGCTCCGGGTGGTTGCAGGGGTCCCCTGCTACGCAAAAAGCGGTAACAGGGGACCCCTCCTTACACTTGAGCGGTGAGTGGAGCAGGGGTGTCGGGTGGCTTGCGGGTGGGGCGGCACGAGGTGTGGCCGCCGGTGGTGCTCGCGCCGATGGCCGGCATCACGAATGTCGGGTTCCGCCGGCTCTGTCGGGAACAGGGCGGTGGTATCTACGTCTGCGAGATGATCACCACCACGGCCCTGGTCGAGCGCAACCCGAAGACACTGCGCATGATCGCCTTCGGGCCCGAGGAGCGACCGCGCAGCCTCCAGCTCTACGGCACCGACCCGGAGACCACCGCCGCGGCCGTCCGGATCGTGGTGGAACGGGACCTCGCCGACCACATCGACCTGAACTTCGGCTGCCCGGTGCCGAAGGTCACCCGCCGGGGCGGCGGCGCGGCACTGCCGTGGCGGCGCCGGCTCTTCGCCCGGCTGGTGAGGGCCGCCGTGGACGCCGCGTCACCCGCCGGAGTGCCGGTCACCGTCAAGATGCGTAAGGGCATCGACGACGACCACCTGACGTACGTCGAGGCCGGGCTGGCCGCCCAGGACGCCGGGGTCGCCTGGGTGGCCCTGCACGGGCGGACGGCCGCACAGCGCTACTCCGGCACCGCCGACTGGGACGCCATCGCCACCCTCAAGCAGGCGCTCGACGTCCCGGTGCTCGGCAACGGCGACATCTGGGAGGCTGAAGACGCGCTGCGGATGGTCGCCCACACCGGGGTCGACGGGGTGGTGATCGGGCGCGGCTGCCTCGGCCGGCCCTGGCTCTTCGCCGACCTGCACGCCGCGTTCGACGGCCGGCCGGAGCGGCGGCTGCCCACCCTCGGCGAGGTGGCGATGACCATGCGCCGCCACGCCGCGCTGCTGGTGGAACAGTTCAGCGCCGGGTCGCGGACGCCGGCCCGGGGCGAGCGGGACGGCTGCACCGACTTCCGCAAGCACGTCGCCTGGTACCTGAAGGGCTTCCCGGTCGGCGGGGAGCTGCGCCGCTCGCTCGCCATGATCGACAGCCTCGCGCAGCTCGACGACCTGCTCGGCAAGCTCGACCCGGCGGAGCCGTTCCCGCTCGGCGCGCTCGGCCAGCCCCGGGGTCGGACCAACTCGCCGGGCAAGGTGTTCCTGCCCGACGGTTGGCTGGCCAGCCGGGACGACGACACCGTCCCCGAGGGCGCCGAACTGGCCGACTCCGGCGGCTGACCGGTTCCGGTTCAGTTCGGCGGCGTGGGGGTGTCGGTGGCCGTCCGGTGGTTGCAGGGGTCCCCTCCTCATCACCAGGCGGTAACAGGGGACCCCTGCTACCTCCTGCTACCTCCGGGCGGGCACGGTGTCGGCGGCCAATCGGTCGACGAATGCGCGTACCGCCGCCCGGTCCATGGTCAGCCCGGCCTGGCGGGCCTGGGCGTACGCGGCCGGGGAGAGCGCGGAGGTGACCGCCGCGATCTCCCGGGGGCTGTCGTACGGGTCCATCAGCTCAGGGGAGTAGCCGACCCGGCCCCCGATGCCCGCCACCGCGCCGAGCAGGACCGCGCCGTCGGCCGCGCGTCCGGTCATACCGAGCGTGCCGGCGAGCAGGTGCAGGGCGGCCAGCCAGCCGGTGACGTCCGCCAACTCGTCCAGCCCCCGGGTCGCCACCAGCGCCGCCTCGTACGCGTCGTCGGTCGCCCCGGCGTCGGCCGCCACCTTGGCCCGGAACCAGTGCGAGTTGCTGACCGACCAGCGGTAGCCGATCCGGGTGCCGATCCGGATCGCCTCGTCCAGGGTCGCCGTGGCGGTGTCCAGGTCGCCCCGGGCCCGGGCCAGGTAGCCGTTGGTGGACAGCGCCTCGGAGAGCAGCCAGTCCACCCCGGACTCGCGGGCGTGGCGTACCCCGTTCTCCCCGGCGGCCGCCGCAGCCGCGGCCTGGCCCCGCATGGCCAGGTAGTACGACTCGTAGATGTAGGCGCGGGCGACCGGCGCGGGGTCGTCGACGGTCCGGGCCAGGTCGAGCGCCGCCCGGTTCGCCGCCCCGCTCTCCTCCAGCCGTCCGGCGAGGTAGAGCAGGGAGGCCAGGGCGGTCAGGGCCCGGGCCCGGTCGATCGGGGACGCCTCCGGAACCGCGTCGATCGTCTCCCGGAGCCAGCGCACGCCCTCCCGCAGGTGGCCCCGGTGGTACCAGTACCAGGACAGGTCAGTGGCCAGCCGCATGCCCGCGAGCGGCTGGCCGGCGGCGAGGGCGAACGCCAGGGCCGCTCGGGTGTTGGCCTGCTCGGCGGCGAGGGTGCGGTACCAGTGTGGCGCTTCGGGTCCGCGTAGCCCTTGGTCGGCGGTGCGGGCCAGGGCCAGGGCCCAGTCCAGGTGCCGGTGCCGCAGCCGCTGCCGGTCGTCCGGGCCGAGCAGCCGGTCGGCGTACGCGCGGAGGATCTCCAACATCCGGTAGCGGCGCGTGGTGCTGCCGGCCGGGGTGGTCGCCACCAGCGAACCGGTGATCAGGCCGGTGAGCGGGGTGAGGACGTCTGCGCCCGCGCCGGCCACCGTCTCGGCGGCGTCCAGGTCGAAGGTGTCGGCGAAGACGCTGAGCCGGGCGAACAGGTCCCGCTGGGCGCCGTCCAGCAGCCGGTAGCTGTTGTCGATGGTCCGTTCCAGGCTGCGGTGCCGGTCCGGCAGGTCCGACCGGGTGCTGGTGATGGCCAGGGACCGGCCGAGCCGGTCGAGGATCTGGACCGGCGAGAGGACGGTGAGCTGGGCGGCGGCCAGTTCGACGGCGAGCGGCAGACCGTCCAGTCGGGCACAGATCCGGGTCACGACCTCCCGGTCCGCCGGGCCGCACGACCAGTCCGGGGCGACTGCGGCGGCCCGGTCGAGGAAGAGTTCCACCGCCGTCGTGTCGACCGGTAGCGGCGGCACCGGGAAGCGGCGCTCGCCGCCCACCTCGAGCGGACGTTGGCTGGTCGCCAGGACGCGCAGGCCGGGCAGGTCGGTGAGCAGCCGCAGGGTGACGTCGGCGAGCGCCCCGGTCAGGTGTTCGCAGTTGTCCAGCAGCAGCACGGCCTCGGCGTCACCGACGGCTGCCACCAGGGCGTCCAGGTCGGAGAGGACGGCCAGGCCGAACGCCTGCGCGACGGTCGCCTCCAGCAGGGCGGCGTCGTGCAGGCCGGCCAGTTCGACCACGTGCACCGGCCGGGTGAGTCGGCGGCACACCTCCCGCGCGAGGCGGGTCTTCCCGCCGCCGCCCGGTCCGGTGAGCGTGACCAGCCGGTGCGTCTCCAGCAGTCGCCGGACCTCGGCCAGCTCGTGGTCCCGTCCGACGAACCGGTCCAGGGGCAGCACCAGCCGGGACCGGGCCGGCGGCGCGAGGGCGGCCCGCGCCGTCGGAGCCGGGGCGGTGGGACCGGCGACCGACCCGGTCCCCGCCGACCCGGTCCCCGCCGACCCGGTCCCCGCCGGCGCGGTGCCGACCGGCACGGCCAACCCGGCCGCCGGCGGTACGGTGCCGACCGGCACGGATGACCCGGCCGCCGACGGTACGGTGAGCAGCTCCGGATCCTGCCGCAGGATCGCCTGGGCGAGCGTGGCCAGGTCGTCCCCCGGGTCGAGGCCGAACTCGTCGACGAGCAGCCGCCGCGCCTCGTGGTACGTGGCCAGGGCCTCGCTCTGCCGGCCGTCCCGGTACAGCGCGAGCATCAGGTGCGCGACGCCCCGTTCCCGCAGCGGCTGGTCGGCGACGAGCGCGCGGGCCGCGGCGACGCCGCCAGTGACGTCCCCGAGGGCGAGCATCGCCTCGACCCGTGCCTCGGCGGCGACCAGGCGCAGCTCCCCGAGGCGGGCGATCTCCGCCTGGGCGAAGGGCGCGTCGCCTACGTCGAGCAGGGCCGGTCCCCGCCACAGGGCGAGCGCCTCCTCGACGGCCCGGTGGCCGGCCCGGGGGTCCCCGGCGGCCAGAGCCGTGCGCCCCTCGGCGAGGAGCCGCTCGAACCGGCCCCCGTCGATCAGGTCCGGGGCGGCGACGAGCCGGTAGCCGGCGGGGTGCCGGCACAGGGTCTCGGCCCCGAGCACCCGGCGCAGCCGGGACACGTAGGTCTGGAGCGCGTTCACCGCGCTCGGTGGCGGCTGGTCACCCCAGACTGCGTCGACGAGGCCCTCCACCGAGACGATCCGGTTCGCATCCAGCAGCAGCGCGGCCAGCGCCGCCCGTGGCTTGGGGCCACCGATGGCGAGACTCCGCCCGCCCTCGGTGACCTCGGTCGGCCCCAGGATCCAGAACTCCACGCTTCCCCCTCACGGCCACCGGCCGTCCCCGCCGACGGTCCATGTCGCACAGTCGTCGGCTCTAGACCCCGACGCGTCGATGCTTCCGGATGGTTGCCAGCGTTCTGCACGCGGATTGCGAGTGGTTTCTGACAGTCTCGCCACCGCACGTCCGGCTTTCCCCCACCCCCGTCCCCGCCGGACCCGTAACTTCCCGGAGCACGAGGTGGAGAGATGGCCGCAGTGGTGTCGCAGGTGAGCGCGGAGGGACGGGCGCGACCTGCCCGGGACCCAGCTGCGGACGTACCGGTGGAGGACCCACGGCGGTCGGTGCGGCGTCGCGTCGTACGAGGGGGACCGGAGGTGGCGCGGCACCTGGCCGTGGTGCCGCTCGGCCCGGAGCCGACCAGCCCGGCCGGCGGCCCTGGAACCAGCCCGGCCGGGACCAGAACCAGTCCGGGTACCCGGTTGGCCGGCGGTCCGGGAACCGGCCTGGTCGTGACCGGAGACCCGGCGGATGTAGCCATCCGGGTGGTGGTGGTCGACGACCATCCGGTCTTCCGGCTCGGGCTGGCGGCCCTGCTCGGCTCGCTGTCCGACCTGGGGGTGATCGGTGCCGCCGACGACGTCGACGGCGCGCTCGCCCTGGTGGACCGGCACCGGCCGGACGTGGTGGTCATCGACCCGCACCTGGCCGGTGGGGCCGGCGTGGCGGTCGTCCGGGACATCGTGACCCGGTACCCCGACACCGGGGTGCTGGTGGTCACGATGCTCGACGACGACGAGTCGGTGTTCGCCGCGCTGCGCGCCGGGGCCCGGGGCTACCTGCTCAAGGGGGCCGCCCCGGCCGAGTTGGAGCGGGCGGTCCGGGCGGTGGCCAATGGTGAGGTGCTGCTCGGCCCCCGGGTCGCCGCCCGCGCGGTGGGGCGGCTCGCCGGCGGCCGTACGGCCGGTCCGCCGCCCCTGCCCGAGCTGACCGGGCGCGAGCGCGAGGTGCTGGACCTGGTCGCCCAGGGGTTGACCAACGTGCTCGCCGCCCGGCGGCTCGGGCTGAGCCCGAAGACGGTTCGCAACCATCTCTCCAATGTGCTGCACAAGCTCCAGGTCACCGACCGCAGCGAGGCCGTCCGACGGGCCCGGCAGGCCGGGCTCGGTCAGCTCTCCGGTACGCGGGGCGCGGGCACGGCGGCCACCGGCCAGGGCACCTCGGGAGAGCGGTGGTAGGTGGTGCCGGTGGTCTCCCAGCGTGGCCCCTGGGCGGCCAGCCGGCGACGGAACCCGGCCCAGTCGTGCCCGGCGCGCGGTGACCAGCCGAGTTCGGCGACGGCGGGCAGCCGGGGCAGGAGCAGGTACTCGAGGTCCGCGCGCGAGGTGACGAACTCCGTCCACAGTGGCGCACAGACGCCGAGCACCGCCTCGGCCGGCACGTCGGCCAGGTAGCCGGCCGGGTCCCAGTCGTACGCCTGGTGCACGTCGATGGTGCCGGCCCAGTCGTGCCCGATCGGGCTGTCCGGGGTGTACCGCATGTCCAGGTAGGACCGGTTGGCGGGGGACATCACCAGCCGCGCGCCACGGCGGACCGCGTCGGCGACCATCGGGTCGTCGGCGGTCGTCCCCCAGTACTGGAGGACGCGGCCCGGGGAGTGCGCCGCCGGGGCGATCTGGTGCCAGCCCAGCACGGTCTTCCCGGTGTCGACGACGATCCGCTGCGCCCGGTCGACGAACCGGGCGTACGCGTCGTCCGGCACCTTGAACGCCTCGTCCCCACCGAGGTGCAGGTACGGGCCGGGGGTGAGCGCGGCGACCTCGCCGAGCACGTCGGCGATGAACGAGTAGGTCAGCTCGCGGTCCGGGTCGAGGTAGCTGAAGCCGACGTCGGTGCCGGTGTACGGCGGGGGCGTCACCCCGTCCGGCGCGAGCTTCCCGTACGCGGTCAGCGCCGCGTGGGTGTGCCCGGGCAGGTCGATCTCCGGCACCAGGGTGACGTGCCGCTGCGCCGCGTACTCGACGATCCGCCGGTAGTCGGCCTGGCTGTACCACCCGCCGGGGGCGCCGCCGACCGCCGTGGCGCCGCCGACCTCGGCCAGCCGGGGCCAGGAGTCGATGGCGATCCGCCAACCCTGGTCGTCGGTGAGGTGCAGGTGCAGATGGTTGAGCTTGTACCGGGCGAGTTGGTCGACGACCCGCAGCACCTCGTCCACGCCGAAGAAGTGCCGGGCCACGTCGAGCATTGCGCCCCGGTAGCCGAACCGAGGGTGGTCGGTGATCGTGCCGCCGGGCAGCACCCAGGGTCCGGGCACCGGGGTCGGGCTCTCCACGGCGGCGGGGAGGAGCTGGCGCAGGGTCTGCACCCCGTGGCCGAGCCCGGCCGGGGTGGAGGCGGTGAGGCGTACCCCGTCGGGGGTGATGTCGAGCCGGTACCCCTCGGGGCCGAGCCCCGGGTCGGCCAGGGCCAGGGTGATCGCGCCGGCGGTCGGGGCGGCCGGGTCGACGGTGACCGGCAGCGGATGACCGGTGGCCGGCCGGAGCAGGGCGGCGAGCCGGTCGGCCTCGGCGCGGGCCGCCGGCTCGACGCGGATCACGGTGTCGGCGGTGAGCGGGAAGTCGGCGTGCGGGTCCGGCCGGACGCTGGCCGGCACCGGCAGCACGTCGCCGAGCGCGACCGTGGCGGCCCGACGGGAGATGCCGGTGACGGAGGTGGCGGTCACGCCGTCCGCGCTGGCCGGCGTGGCGAGCGGATCCGGGCCGGCGGGGTCGGCTGGCGGGGCGGGGGAGGAGGGGGTGGCGGACACGAAGGCCTCCGGTGGGGGTGTAACTGCGACGCTTCTGGCAAAACGCGCATCCGTGTAGTTGGCCCGCCAAGCGTACGAGAGGATGGCTGAGCTGCGTGAACGTGCGCATGGAAGCGTTCCCACCAACCGGTACGAACGCGTACAGTCGTGATGACTGTGCCGATTGTCACCAGATGGTCCCGGCCCCCCGTCTGGTCGCTTAGCCTTCGCCCACCGGTGCTCGTCCGCCCCGGGATTACCAGCAGGTGACCTCGGGGTACATGGGCGGCTGAACCTTCGTTAAGTGTCGACGGCGTGCGCGTGGAGGGTCTGGTGGCAGTGCAGGGAACCGTGGAACGCAAGTACGTCTACGACTTCGCCGAGGGCAACAAGGACCTCAAGGACCTGCTCGGCGGCAAGGGGGCGAACCTGGCGGAGATGACCAACCTCGGTCTCCCCGTCCCGCCCGGGTTCACCATCACCACCGAGGCGTGCCAGGCGTACCTCGCCAGCGGCCGGGAGCCGGACGGCCTGGCGGACCAGGTCGCCGCCCGGCTGGCGGCCCTGGAAGGGGCGATGGGCAAGCGCCTCGGCGACCCGGACGACCCGCTGCTGGTCTCGGTCCGCTCCGGGGCGAAGTTCTCCATGCCCGGCATGATGGAGACCGTCCTGAACGTCGGCCTCAACGACCGCAGCGTGGTCGGGCTGGCCCGGCAGGCCACCGGCTCCGGAGACCAGGCGGACCCCGTCGGCGGGGAACGGTTCGCCTGGGACTCGTACCGCCGGCTGATCCAGATGTTCGGCAAGACCGTCTGCGAGGTGCCGGGGGAGGAGTTCGAGCACGCCCTCGACGAGGCCAAGCACGCCCGGGGCACCCGCGACGACCTCGACTTGGGCGCGGACGACCTGCACGGGCTGGTCGAGGCGTACAAGAAGATCTTCCGGAAGCACACCGGGCGGGACTTCCCGCAGGACCCGCGCGAGCAGCTCGACCTGGCCGTCCGCGCGGTCTTCGACTCGTGGAACGCCGAGCGGGCGGTGCTCTACCGGCGGCAGGAACGCATTCCCGCCGACCTCGGCACGGCGGTCAACGTGTGTTCGATGGTCTTCGGCAACCTCGGCTCGGACTCCGGCACCGGGGTCGCCTTCACCCGTGACCCGGCCAGCGGCGCGCAGGGCATCTACGGCGACTACCTGGCCAACGCCCAGGGCGAGGACGTGGTCGCCGGCATCCGCAACACCGTCCCGTTGCAGGAGCTGGAGCGGCTCGACAAGAAGTCCTACGACGAGCTGCTGGACATCATGGCCCGGCTGGAACGGCACTACCACGATCTGTGCGACATCGAGTTCACCATCGAGCGGGGCAAGCTCTGGATGCTCCAGACCCGGGTCGGCAAGCGCACCGCGGCGGCGGCCTTCGTGATCGCCGGCCAGCTCGTCGACGAGGGGCTGATCGACCTGGACGAGGCGGTGCACCGGGTCAACGGGGCACAGCTCGCCCAGCTCATGTTCCCCCGGTTCCAGCTCGACCACGAGTTCCAGGCGGTGGCCCGGGGCATCGGGGCGTCGCCGGGCGCGGCCGTCGGCAAGGTGGTCTTCACCTCCGCCCGCGCGGTCGAACTGGCCGCCGAGGGGGAACGGGTGATCCTGGTCCGCCGGGAGACCAACCCGGACGACCTCCAGGGCATGATCGCCGCCCAGGGCATCCTCACCTCCCGGGGCGGCAAGACCAGCCACGCCGCGGTGGTCGCCCGAGGTATGGGCAAGACCTGCGTCTCCGGCGCGGACGCGCTGGAGGTGAACGTCCCGGCGCGGCGGTTCACCGTCGCCGGGCAGACCGTCGCCGAGGGCGACGTGGTGTCCATCGACGGCACCACCGGCAACATCTACCTCGGCGAGGTGCCGGTGATGCCGTCCGAGGTGGTGCAGTACTTCGAGGGCACCCTCGACCCGGAGCGGACCGACGACGCGCTGGTCCGGTCCGTACACCGGGTCATGACGCACGCCGACCAGCGGCGGCGGCTGGCGGTCCGGGCGAACGCCGACACCGGCGCGGACGCCGCCCGGGCCCGGCGCTTCGGCGCGCAGGGCATCGGGCTCTGCCGCACCGAGCACATGTTCCTCGGCGACCGGCGGGAACTGGTCGAGCGGCTGATCCTGGCCCGCACCGACGACGAGCGGGAGACGTCGCTCGCCGCGCTGCTGCCGTTGCAGCGGGCCGACTTCATGGAGATCTTCCGCGAGATGGACGGGCTGCCGGTCACCGTGCGGCTGATCGACCCGCCGCTGCACGAGTTCCTGCCCCCGCTGGAGCAACTCGCAGTGAACGTCGCGGTCGCCCAGGAGCGGGGCGAGGACGTGGCGAAGGAGGAGGCGCTGCTCGCCGCCGTGCGGCGGATGCACGAGGAGAACCCGATGCTCGGCCTGCGGGGCGTCCGGCTCGGTCTGGTCATCCCCGGCCTGTTCGCGATGCAGGTCCGGGCGATCACCGAGGCCGCCGTGGCGTGCGCCCGCGACGGCGTCACCGCGCGACCCGAGATCATGGTCCCGCTGGTCGGCGCGGTCCAGGAGCTGGAGACGGTACGCGCCGAGGCAGAGAAGATCATCGCCGAGGTGGTCGGGGAGGGCGGCGTCGAGGTGCTGATCGGCACCATGATCGAGGTGCCCCGGGCGGCGCTCACCGCCGGCCAGATCGCCGAGGCCGCCCAGTTCTTCTCCTTCGGCACCAACGACCTGACCCAGATGGGCTGGGGCTTCTCCCGGGACGACGTCGAGGGGGCGTTCTTCTGGCGTTACCTGGAGCTGGGCATCTTCGGCATCTCGCCGTTCGAGTCGCTGGACAGGGACGGGGTCGGTCGGCTGGTGCGGATCGCCGCCGAGGAGGGTCGGGCCGCCCGGCCGGACCTGAAGCTCGGGGTCTGCGGAGAGCACGGCGGTGACCCGGACTCGGTGCACTTCTTCCACCAGGTCGGGCTGGACTACGTCTCCTGCTCGCCGTTCCGGGTGCCGATCGCCCGGCTGGAGGCGGGCCGCGCGGCGGTCGAGACCAGCGGTTCCGACAGCCGCTGACGGCGTACTCGTTAGCTGGTCGAGGCGGCGACGGCCGTGCCGCCCGCGTCCGGGATGGTCTCCGGCGCGGGCGGCGAGCTGCCGGCACCGGTGGGGACCACCTCCCCGCCGGTCAGATCAGCGGGCGGTGCCAACGGTTGTGTTCGGTGTGGCGGCGCAGGGGGTTCGTCGGAATCGTGGCCATCGGCGTGCGCACGGCGAGCGGACCGGCCATGATCGCCGGCTGGGGTTCGTCGTAGCCCCGGCGGTGGGCGTCGAACACCCCACCGGTACGCCGGGCCACCGCCCGCGCCTCCTCGCGCAGCTCCTCCGGGTCGGCGTCCGGACCGGCGACCAGGGTGAGCAGCGCGTGTTGCCCGGCCGGGTAGATCACCACCTGCCCGTCCGTGGTGCGGACCACGTGCTCCCGGAACTCGCCCCGGGTGGCCGCCTGGGCGAACCGCTGGCCGAGCCCGAAGCTCGCGGCGGCGAGGGCGGCGAGGTGGGCCGCCTCCGTCGCCGGCAGGTCGCTGGCGATCAGCAGGCCGTCCGTGCCGGCCAGGACCGCGCCGCAGACCTCCGGCCGGCGCGACCGCAGCCGGCTCAGCTCCGCGTCCATCAGGGTGCCAGCGTCCACGATCGCCCTCCCCAGGGTCGCTCCGACGCACCGGCCGGCGACGCCGGTGACGTTCCGCTTCTGGCAAGCTACCGCCGGCCACCGAAGGCCGCGAGCCCGTAACGGCCCGCGATCGGTCCGCAACCGGAGTCCGAACGGCCGATGCGCCGTCGGCCGAACGGCGGCGGCCCGGCCCGGTGTCCGCCGAACGGTGCCGGCCGGTCCGGGGTACGCCGAACGCGGCAACCGGTCCGGGGTACGCCGAACGGCGGCGACCGGCCCGGAGCGCCGAACGGTGGCGGTGGCGCGGTTCGGGCCTCGTCGCCGAGCCGCACTGCCGGGGCGGGCGTAACCTGGGCTGGCCGGTGACACCTGTCCGGTGAAGGAGGTCCGATGACCAGCGTCTGGGAGAGCCTGACGATCGACGCCGAGGATCCGGCCCGGCTGGCCCGCTGGTGGGCCGAGGCGCTCGGCTACCAGGTCGTCCACGAGCGACCCGACGCGGTGGAGATCCGGGCCTCGGCGGAGCGGACACCGGCGATCGTGTTCGTCCCGGTCACCGAGGGCAAGAGCACGAGGAACCGGCTCCGCCTCGACCTGCGCCCCGACGACCAGGAGGCCGAGGTGGAACGGCTGGTGGACATGGGGGCGCGGCACGTCGACGTCGGGCCGGACGAGCCCGGGTGGACGATGCTCGCCGACCCCGAGGGCAACGAGTTCCGCGTCCTGCGGCAGCGCGAACCGGACTGAGCGCGGTGGGTTCCGACGTCGGCGGCGATCCGGCGGACACCGCGCGGTGGGTGCCCGAGTCGCCCAAGGACACCGGCTACGGCCGTGGCCCGTACGAGCGGGACCGGGCGCGGGTGCTGCACTCGGCGGCGTTCCGTCGGCTCGCCGCCAAGACCCAGGTGCACACCGCCGGCACCGACGACTTCCTGCGGACCCGGCTCACCCACTCGCTCGAGGTGGCGCAGATCGCCCGTGAGATGGGCGCCCGCCTGGGCTGCGACCCGGACGTGGTGGACACCGCCGGGCTCGCCCACGACCTCGGGCATCCACCCTTCGGGCACAACGGCGAGGCGGCGCTCGACGGACTGGCCGCCGACTGCGGCGGCTTCGAGGGCAACGCGCAGACCCTGCGGGTGCTCACCCGGCTGGAGGCCAAGGTGCTCGGCCCGGACGGCTGCTCGGCCGGACTCAACCTGACCCGCGCCTCCCTCGACGCGGTTGCCAAGTACCCCTGGCCCCGCCGGGCCGGCGAACGCAAGTTCGGGGTCTACCCGGACGACTGGCCGGTCTTCGACTGGCTGCGTACGGGCGCGCATGCCGACCGGCGCCGCTGCCTGGAGGCGCAGGTGATGGACTGGGCCGACGACGTGGCGTACTCGGTGCACGACGTGGAGGACGGCATCCACGGCGGCTACCTGACGCTCCGACCGCTGCTGCGGGACGCCGACGAGCGGGCCGCCCTCTGCGTCGACGTGGCCGAGGTCTACTCCGCCGAGAGCGCCGCCGACCTCGGCACGGTCCTGGTCGACCTGCTCGCCGATCCGGTGCTCGGGCCGGTCGTCGACTACGACGGCAGCCATCGGGCACAGGTTGCGTTGAAGGCCACGACCAGCACGCTCACCGGACGGTTCGTCGCGGAGGCGGTCCGCGCCACCCGGGACCGCCACGGCCCCGGCCCGCACCGTCGCTACGCCGCCGACCTGGTCGTCCCCCGGTGGGTCCGCGCCCAGTGCGCGCTGCTCAAGGGCATCGCCCTGCGGTACGTGATGCGCCGGTCCGGCGCGGAGGCCCGGTACGCCCGGCAGCGGGAGGTGCTCGCCGACCTGGTCGGGGTGCTCGCCGACCGGGGCGCGGACGCCCTGGACCCGGTCTTCGCCCCGCTGTGGCGGACCGCCCCGGACGACGTAGCCCGGCTGCGGGTGGTCGTCGACCAGGTCGCCTCGCTCACCGACCCGGCGGCGGTCGCCTGGCACACCCGCCTGCTCGGCTGACTCGCCAGGGGTGGCCGGGGCCATCCAACTGGTGGGGGCTGAGCCACCGCCGCCAGCCGGGTCTGCCGGACGGACCGGAAGCCGACTGGGCCCGCCGACTGACTTAGGTTAGCCTAACCAGCATGACGGATCGCCCGAAGAAGGTCACCAGCGCGCACGTCGTCCGTACCGAGCGTCCCACCCCGCACGTGATCCGCCTGGTGCTCGGCGGCGACGGGCTGGTCGGGCTGCCGGTGGGCGAATACACCGACCACTACGTCAAGCTGCTCTTCCCGCAGCCCGGGGCGGTGTACCCGACGCCGTTCGACCTGGACGCCATCCGCCGGGACCTGCCCCGTGACCAGTGGCCCCAGCTGCGCGCGTACACCGTACGGGCCTGGGATCCGGTGGTCACCGAGCTGACCATCGACGTCGTGCACCACGGCGACGAGGGGGTGGCCGGACCGTGGGCCGCCGCGCTGCGGCCGGGTGACCCGGTGCACTTCCTCGGCCCCGGCGGGGCGTACGCGCCGAGCCCGACCGCCGACTGGCACCTGCTGGTCGGCGACGAGAGCGCGCTGCCGGCCATCGCGGCGTCGCTGGAGCGGCTGCCGATCGACGCGCCGGCCCGGGTGTTCGTGGAGATCGACGGCCCGGCAGAGGAGCAGCCGCTGCCCAGCCCGGGCGCGGTCGAGCTGGTCTGGCTGCACCGGGGCGACCGCCCGGTGGGCGAGGCGCTGGTCGAGGCGGTCCGGGGGCTGGAGTTCCCGCCCGGTGCGGTGCACGCCTTCGTGCACGGCGAGGCGACGTTCGTCAAGGAACTGCGCCGGCTGCTCCGGGTGGAGCGGGGCCTGCCGCGCGAGCTGCTCTCCATCTCCGGCTACTGGCGGCGCGGCTTCACCGACGAGGGCTGGCGGGCCAGCAAGCCGGACTGGAACCGTCGGGTCGAGGTGGAGGAGGCCGCCGCGATCGACGCCAGCGGCGTTCCCGCCCCTTGATCGATGTCGATGGACGTCGATATATTGACTCCCTCCGTCCGGCTGCCGGGCGGCAGGTGACGGCCACCGTGGCCGGGACCGGAGGAGGGGCACGATGGACGCTACGGGCAATGGCGTGGACCGACGGACCCTGTTGCGGGGCGCCGCGGCCGGCGCGGTGGTGCTGGGCGGCGCGGCGGTGGGCGTCGGAGTCGGTGCGCCGGCCCACGCCTCCGGCTTCTACAACCCGTTCACCGGCTACCCGATCTCGGACGGCTGGCAGGAACACATCGACCGGGGCTCGCTCGGCGGCATCGACTACGTCATGTCCGTCGGCACCCGGCTGCCGGCCTGCGGCAGCGGCACGATCCAGAACATCCCGTACAACGGCACCGGCGGGCACACCGTCACGATCTACCACCCGAACGGCTACCGCACCCAGTACATGCACCTCTCCGCGTTCAGCCTCGCCAACGGCACGGCGGTCGGCGCGGGGGCGACGGTCGGACTCTCCGGCGGCGCGGCCGGTGCACCCGGCTCCGGCTCGTCCACCGGACCGCACGTGCACTGGCACATGATCAACCCGTCCGGGGTACGGATCAATCCGCTGACCTACCTCGCCGGCATCGGCGGGACGCTGCCGAAGACCACCACCGAGTCCGACGGCATCCCCGGGCCGATCATGTGGCAGCGGGCGCAGAACTGGCTGCGGATGGACCACGGCTACACCGGCCCGATCGACGGGGTGCCCGGGGTGAACACCTACGCCGCCCTCCAACGGGCGATGCGCGGGTACGGCTACACCGGCCCGATCGACGGCGTGCCCGGCCCGAACACCTGGGCGGCCGTCCAGCGGCTGGCCGCCCAGTGGGGCTACACCGGTCCGATCGACGGCGTGATGGGCCCCAACTCGTGGCGCGGCTTCGCCCGCTTCGTCAACCAGGACCGCTTCGACCGGACGTCCTGACCGGCCGTTCGGGAACGGGCCGCGACCAGGGCGGCAGCGGTGACCGGGCCGGACGAGCCGGCCCGGTCACCGGCAGGGGTCAGCCGGCCGCGAGGAGGGCCCGGGCGTCCGCCGCGATGATCGTGGCGGCGTCCTGGGGGACCTGCCTGCCGGCGTGCTGCTCGGCGTACGAGGCGAGCTGGGCGTACCGGCCGTCGGCCAGGAGGTTGAGCATCGCGTGCCGGGCACCCGCCTCGACCTGGGCGGTGAGCACCAGGTGCGCCAGGCCGGTCGGGTCGGCGACCACGGTGAAGGTGGTGGTCACCGTGGTCCGGCCGCCCGGTCCGTTGGCCTCGACGCGGATGGTGTGCTCACCGGCAGCGAGCCGGGACGCGTCGAGCACCTGACCCGGGGTGGCCGGCTCGCCGTCCAGGGTCACCGTGACGGTGTTCGCGTTGCCGGTCACCACGCCGAGCGTCGGGCGCTGGGCGCGGTCCAGCCGGGCCCCGTCGGCCGGCGAGGCGACGGCGACCGTCGGTCGGCCGACCCCGCCCTGGAGCTGTGCGGCGTTCCAGCCGGCCAGCTCGGCAGGCCGGTTGGTGATCACGCCGTCGACGCCGTACCCCTCGAGCCGCTGCCAGGCGGTGGCCGAGTCGACCGTCCAGACCATCACCGCCACTCCGGCGGCGTGCAGGTCCGCGACCACCGACGGGCGGGTGGTCAGCGCGCCGTCGCTCGGGTTGTACGCGGCCAGCCCCAGCTCCTTCGACAGTGCCACCGGGTCGGCGTCCAGGGTGCTGCGCAGCAGCCCCAGCGGCAGCTCCGGGGCGAGTGCCCGGGTGTGCCGCAGCGACTCGACGTCGAAGCTCTGCACGAAGACCCGCGTGGTCATCCGCTCCGCGCGGATCACCTCGACGATCCGGGCCACCTCGTCCCGGGAGTGCGCGCCCTTGATCTCCAGCAGCAGGTTCCCGCCCCGGCTGCGCAGGTCGGCAAGCTGCTCGGCGAGGGTGGGCAGCCGCGCGCCGGTGAAGTGCGGGGCGAACCAGGAGCCGGCGTCGAGCGCCTTGAGCTGTGCCGAGGTGAGGTTGCGGATCGCCCCGGTGCCGTCGGTGGTGCGGTCCACGGTGCCGTCGTGCAGCACGAACGGCACGCCGTCCCGGCTGGGCTGGACGTCGTTCTCGATCCAGTCCGACCCGGCCCGGCGGGCGACCTCCTGGGCGGCCAGGGTGTTCTCCGGGGCCGCCGCCGAGGCACCCCGGTGGGCGATCACGGTCAGCGGTGCGCCCTCGGGGCGGAGCAGCCCGTTCGGGGCCAGCTCGGTGACCGTGACGTCGTCGAACGAGACGGTCGCGCCGTTGACGACCAGGGCCTGCCCGCCGTCGGCGGAACGCTGGAGGCTGCTGGTCCGCATGAGCTGACGCCCGTCGAAGAACCAGCGGGCCTGGTTGCCGTGCACCTCGATGCTGACCTTGACGTCCCGACCCGTCCCGGCCGCGTACGGCGCGGCGGTGGTGTTCGTGACGTTCCAGCTCCCGGCCGGGGTGAGCTGCGCGAACTCCAGCCCGTTCGAGGCGGCGCTGCCGCTGCGCATGGTGGCGATCCACCACGGGGTGGCTCCGCTGGCCGGCACGTCGAGGCCGAGCGCCGTCCACCGGGTCGCCTCGTTCACCTTCTCGAAGCGGACCGTCGCCGAGAAGCGGAAGTGTTCGAGGTGCCGGCCGAAGGTGATCTTCCGGTTGCCGCTGGTCGAGGTGCCGACCAGCCGGCCGTCCACCACCTTCCACTCCCCGTCGATCGCCCGCCAGCCGGCGGGGAGCGTACCGCTGTCGAAGTTCTCCGCGACGACGACGTCGCCCGGCTCGGCACCGGCGGGGGCGGCGTCGCCGAGCGTGGTCAGCAGGCCGCCGGCGACCACCAGCGTGGCCAGGCCGGCGAGCACGCGGCGACGGGCCGACGTCGGCCCGACAGAAGAAACAATCATGGTGGTAGATCCTAGGGGTGGCCCACGAACGCGGCCGTGACCTGCGGTTACCCCCGGGCGAACGACTCGTGTACCGCGTCGTCGGCCGGGTGCGGGGTGGTGCCGTCGGCCGGTCGCAGGGTGGTGCGCCGCTGGAGCACGTCGCCGACCAGTCGGGCGGACTGGGCCACCCGACGGCGTACCACGACCAGGTGCGCCGCGACGGAGCCGGCGAGGGCCGCGACCGCGCCGGCCACCGCGAGCCAGCCCGGCGCGACCGCCGCGAGCCCGGCCCCGGCCGCCACCGCCACCACCACGCTGTTGATCAGGCCGATGGTGCCGGCCTGCCCGACCAGGTCGCGGGCCCAGTGCCGGCGGAACGGCTCCGGCGCGAACGGTCCCGGGTCGTCCAGGGTCGGCATCATCAGGTACGGCGCCAGATCCGGCGCGCGCCGGGCCAGGTACGTGCGCAGCACGGTGGCGGCGACCGCGTACCGGCGGCCCCGGGCGTTCAGCTCGACCTGGCGGGCGAAGACCGCGCCGCCCAGCATCAGCACCAGCGCGCCCAGCCCGGCCAGTACGGTCGGTCGGACCGCGCCGGCCGGCGTACCGGTGGTGACCATGCCGGCGGAGACCGCGGTGGCGGCGGTGGCCACGGTCAGGAAGAAGGTGAACCGGGCGGTCGTCTGCTCGTCGATGGCCCGGCTCGCCTCCCGCAGGTGCTCGTACTCGGCCAGCGCGATGGTGAGCGGGGTGTCCGGTTCCTCGGCCATGTTCCTCCGTCCGTTCGGCCCACGAGCGTAGCCATGATCCACAACCCGGAGTGGCCCGGTGGACCCCGTGCGAATGTTATGTATGGGGCATAATCGGCTTTCTGGACAGGACGGGCAGGGTGACCATGGCCGAGCAGAGCACCGAGCCCGCGACCCGGTCCGTCGACCCGGTGGTGCTCGCCCTGAGCGTCGGCGGCGTGCTCGCCGTGGTGGTCTGGGGAGTGCTCGGTCGGACCTCGCTGGCGGCCTTCGGCACCTCCGGACTGGCCTGGGTGATCGACACCTTCGGGTGGTTCTTCGTGGTCGCCGCCGACGCCTTCCTGGTGTTCGCGGTGGTGCTCGCCGCGTCCCGGTTCGGCCGGATCCGGCTCGGCGCGGACGACGACGAGCCCGAGTTCAGCACGCTGGCCTGGGTGGCCATGATGTTCAGCGCCGGCATGGGCATCGGCCTGGTCTTCTTCGCCGTGGCCGAACCCATCCAGCACTACGCCACCCCGCCACCGGCCACCGGCGTCGCGCCGCAGAGCGGCGCGGCCGCTGCTGCGGCCATGCAGTACACCCTGTTCCACTGGACGCTGCATCCGTGGGCGATCTACGCGGTGGTGGCGCTGGCCCTGGCCTACTCCACCTTCCGCCGGGGACGGAGCAACCGGATCTCGGCGGCCTTCACCCCGCTGCTCGGCCACCGGGCTGCCGACGGCCCGGTCGGTCGGGCGATCGACCTGCTGGCCGTCTTCGCCACCGTGTTCGGCTCGGCGACCAGCCTCGGCCTGGGCGCGCTCCAGGTCGCCGCCGGGCTGGACATGGTCACCCGGGTGCCGGACAGCACCACCGTGGAACTGGTGGTGATCGGCGCCCTCACCCTGGCCTTCATCGTCTCGGCCCTCTCCGGCCTGCACCGGGGCATCAAGTGGCTCGCCACCACCAACGTGGTGCTCGCGGTGGGGTTGCTGGCCTTCGTCTTCGTGCTCGGCCCGACCGTCTACACCCTGGAGGTGCTGCCCGCCGCCGTCGGCGACTACCTGGCCCACCTGGTCACCATGTCCACCCGGACCGGGGCCTTCTCCGACCCGTCCTGGCTCGGTGACTGGACGATCTTCTACTGGGCGTGGTGGATCTCCTGGGCGCCCTTCGTCGGCATCTTCATCTCCCGCATCTCCCGGGGCCGGACGGTCCGGCAGTTCGTCGTCGGGGTGCTGCTCGTGCCGAGCGGGGCCAGCGTGATCTGGTTCGCGGTGCTCGGCGGCAGCGCGCTGCGCGCCCAGGCCACCGGCTCCCGGGACCTGGTCGCCGACGTGGCGGCCGGCAGCGAGCAGGCGCTGTTCGGCCTGCTCGCCGGGCTGCCGTTGGCCACCCTCAGCAGCATCCTGGCGGTGGTGCTGATCGCGATCTACTTCGTCACCGGCGCCGACTCCGCCGCGCTGGTGCTCGGTTCGCTCAGCACCCGGGGATCACTGCGCCCGCACCGCCCACTGGTCGTGCTCTGGGGCGCGCTGATCGGCGCGGTCGCGGCGGCGCTGCTGCTCGCCGGCGGGCTAGACGCGCTGCAACAGGCGACGATCCTGGTGGCGCTGCCGTTCGTGCTGGTGATGCTCGGGCTCGCCGGGGCGCTGCTGCGGGACCTCGCCCGGGATCCGCTGGTCAACCCCGCCCGCGTCCGCCGCCCGTCCGGCCTGGCCGCGGCGATCCGGGCCGCCCGCTCGTACGACGAGGAGGATCCGCCCCCGGTCACCCGCTACCTCTGGCGACGCCGCTCCTGACCGGGCCACTCCTAGCCGGGCCACTCCTGGCTGATGTCGGATGCTCCGCCTCGGCCACGGAGGCCCACGAGCAGGAGCCCGGTGCCGACCAGCACCGCGCCGATCGTGGCGCTGGTCTGCCGGAGGTCGACGTTGTAGATGATGTTCGCCGGCCAGGGGAGCAGGCTGGGCGTGGTGAAGACCGCCAGGACGGCGAAGGTGCCCACCATGGCGAATGGTCCGGCGAGTACCGCCCCGAGCACCAGGTGCAGACCGAGGACGACGCCCCAGCCGGCGAGGAACGTCATCCGGTCGATCGCTCCGTGCAGCAGCGGCGATGTCAGCAGCGGGCCGAGGGCTGCCCCGAGCCCGACGACGGCGGCCCAGACCAGGCGGGCCGGCTGCGGGGAGCGTGACCTGGTTGCCTCCAGGGTCGGTAGCCGACCGGTCAGGCACCGGCCGACGATCGCCGCCGGCACCAGCATGAGCAGGACGGCGATGGTGTCCATCGGCGCGCTGCCCGGCTCGGCCACCTCGAGGCCGAGCGCGGAGACGCCGAACCGCGAGGCTACGGCGACTGCGACCCACGCCCCGAGGTACGCGAGCACCCCGCGCGCGGTTACGCCGTGCGCCTTGGCGTAGGCGACCGCAATGTGCCAGGCCGCGGCTGTGCTGCTCACGCCGGCTCACCCGCCTGGCAGGCCGCTGTGCGTTCACGCCGGCTCACCCGCCCGACAGGCCGCTGTGCGTTCACGCCGGCTCACCCGCCTGGCAGGTCAGCACCGCGTCCCGGTGGCGTCCGAACCAGGCGGCCCGGTCGTCGTCGGACAGGTCGGCGAAGCGTCGCGCGTCCTCAGCCAGCCCGGCGTCCTCGGCGAGCAGCGCCTGCGTCCCGATCTCCCCGGGGTAGTTGCTCCCGTCCGTCGGCAGCCCGCGCTCGGTCAGCCACCAGTGGTACAGCACGAAGGAGGTCCGCCGGCCCGGGGTGACGGACCGCGTCGTCCTGCCCTGGTCGGCCCGAACCGTCCGGCAGGGGGCGACGAAGATCCCGAAGCCGAGATGCGCCTCGAACCGCTCTGGGTCGATCTCGTGCGCCGGTGCGGTGTTCCGCTTGGCGACGGGGACGACGATCCGCGTCCCGACCGGCGGCGGAGCCTGCCCGGCGAACCGCGTGGCGTGGTCGAACAGTTCCTGACTCTGCACCACCGTGGCCTCGTCCAGCCGCAGGGCTCCCAGCGGTGTCAGTCCCGCCACGACCCGGTCGCGGTATTCGGGCAGGAGATGGTCGTGGGCCCGGTCCACGCAGACGCGAGGAGCGCCGTCCGCGCAGACCACGGCGTACGCCTCCGGAACGGGCAGCCGGGTGTTGGCGGTGACGAGACCGCCGGCCGCCGCGAACCCGGCGACCACGGCGAGGACGGACGCGACCCGTCCCCGCCCGAGCATCCAGGTCACCAGCGCCGCGCCGAGCGCCAGCCAGAGGGCCGACCTGAGGACGAGCAGCTCCACCGGTAGGCGGAGGTACTCCCGTGCGGAGTTGTCGATGATCGACAGGTCGTACAGCACGGCCCGGTCGATACTGCTGTCCACGTACATGGCACCCATGTAGATGACGTACGGCACGACCGCCGCGACGACCGGTGCCACCACCGGAGCGGGGACCACCGTGCCGAGTGTTGCCCCGATTCCGACCGACATCACCACCCAGGCCAGCAGCGGCAGGAGTTCGAGCGGGTCGAGACCGCCCTCGGTGGCGCGGGGAGCGGTCATCGCCACCACGTAACCGACCACCGCGAGGTACCCGACGAGACTGCCGACCGTCACCGACAGCAGCGCGGGTCGGTAGATCCGGGACCGGGAACGGGAGGACGCGACGAGCATCGACAGGTAACCGCCCCGGCGGGGCGCGGCCACCGCCCAGGCCACGGCGCCGGCCGCGATGCACGAACCCCACAACCCGGCCCAGGCGACCACCGCGCTGCTGCTCGGCCAGTGGCCCACCCAGCGCTCGGACTTCGCCCAGATCGTGGCGATCCCCTGTGCGGCGGTGAGCAGCGCCACGACCGTGCCCAGGCCCAGCCGGCTCCTCAGGTAGCTGCCGGAAGCCGACGACGAGCCGCTCACCGGTCCTGACCCAGGACGGTCTGGAAGCCCTGCCGCAGGCCGTGGAGGCCGGGCGGGGCGGCAGCGGTCCCCGCCAACTCCTCCGCCGTGCCGGTCCAGAGCACCGCGCCCGCGTCCAGCACGACGATCCGCCCGGCCAGCGCCTCCACGTCTTCGAGCAGGTGGGTCGCGACGACCACCGTCTTCTCGGCGCGCAGCCGACGGATCAGGTCGTGGAAGCCGTCCCGCTGCTCCGGATCCAGACCGGCGGTGGGCTCGTCGAGGATCAGCACCGCCGGGTCCGCCGCGATGGCTGCCGCCAGCCCCGCGCGGCGTAGCTGTCCGCCGGAGAGCGCCCGCAGGTGCTGCTCGGCCTTCTCCGTCAGACCGACCAGGTCGAGGGCGTCGGCCGTACGGGGGCCGATCCGGTCTGCCGGGACCTCCTTGAGCCAGGCGGCGTAGGTCACGAACTCCCTGGTCGTCATGTGCGGTGGATAGCCGAACGCCTGGGGCAGCCAGCCGATGTCGCGCAGCGCGGACCGCCCCCGCCGGACCCGTCCGTCGACCACCGAACCGGCGAGCCGTACCTGCCCGGCGGTCGGCCGCGCCGCCCCGGCAAGGGTCCTGATCAGGGTGGTCTTTCCCGCGCCGTTACGGCCCAGGAGCACGGTCACCCCGACGGCCAGGTCGAGGCAGACGTGCGACAGCACGGTCTTTTTGCCGTACGTGAAGGTGACGTCGTCGACCTCGAGCACCCCGGGCGCGGTCATCCTGTCGACCCTAGTCTTCGTGAGACGCGTCATGGCGGACCACACGGCTGATCATCGCTTCCTGCCCGGATGCGCCGGGGCCTATCCGGCCGCCGTCACACGGCGTGCCCCCGCCGGGCCGATGCGCGGTCGCGCAGGGCAGGATGTACGCCAGAGGGGGTGGCGGATGGCTGGGCGGATCCGGGACGAGGACATCGCGCTGGTACGCGAGCGCACCTCGATCGCGGACGTCATCTCGGAGACGGTGACGCTGAAGTCGGCCGGGGGCGGCAACCTCAAGGGGCTCTGCCCGTTCCACGACGAGAAGAGTCCCTCGTTCAACGTCTCGCCGGCCCGTAACGTCTTCTACTGCTTCGGGTGCGGCGCGGGCGGCGACGCGATCAAGTTCCTGATGGACGCCGACCATCTCAGCTTCGTCGAGTCGGTCGAGCGGCTCGCCGGCCGGGCCGGCATCCAGTTGCGCTACATCGAGGACGGCAAGCCCGCCCCGCGCGTACGGCAGCAGCAGGGCCAGCGGCAGCGGCTGGTCGCCGCGCACGCCGCCGCCGTCGAGTTCTACCGGGCCCAGCTCACCACTGCCGGGGCCCGGCCGGCCCGCGAGTTCCTCGCCGAGCGGGGCTTCGACCGGGCTGCCGCCGAGCGGTACGGCTGCGGCTTCGCCCCGGATGCCTGGGACCTGCTCACCAAGCACCTGCGCCAGCAGGGGTTCAGCCACGACGAGCTGGTGACCGCAGGGCTGTCCCGCCCGGCCCGCTCCGGTTCGCTGATCGACCGGTTCCGCCGCCGGCTGCTCTGGCCGATCCGGGACCTCAGCGGCGACGTGATCGGGTTCGGCGCGCGGAAGCTGTTCGAGGACGACGACGGCCCGAAGTACCTGAACACCCCCGAGACGCCGATCTACAAGAAGTCGCACGTGCTGTACGGCCTCGACCAGGCCAAACGGGAGATCGCCCGGCAGGGCCGGGTGGTCGTGGTCGAGGGGTACACCGACGTGATGGCCTGCCACCTGGCGGGGGAGAGCACCGCCGTGGCGACCTGCGGCACCGCGTTCGGCGCGGACCACATCGGGGTGCTGCGCCGGCTGCTGCTGGACAGCGACGACGTGGCCGGCGAGATCATCTTCACCTTCGACGGGGACGCCGCCGGGCAGAAGGCCGCGCTGCGCGCCTTCGAGGAAGACCAGCGGTTCGTCGGGCGGACCTTCATCGCAGTCAGCCCGGACAACATGGACCCCTGCGAGCTGCGGCTGGCAAAGGGCGACCTGGCCGTCCGGGACCTGGTCGCCCGGCGTGAACCGCTGGTCGACTTCGCGCTCCGGCACATGATCGGCCGGTACGACCTGGACACCGTCGACGGCCGGGTGGAGGCGATGCGCCGGGCCGCGCCGCTGGTGGCGAAGATCAAGGACCCGGAGAAGCGCCCCGAGTACGTCCGCAAGCTCGCCGGTGACCTCGGCATGGAGATCGAGCCGGTGCAGCGGGCGGTGCTCGCCGCCGGGGGCGCCCCGACCGGCCGGGAGGCGTCGGCGCGGACCGCCCCGGCGCGGCGCGAGCCGGCGGTGGACAGCCCGCAGTCGATGGTCGAGCGGGAGGCGTTGAAGCTGGCCCTCCAGGAGCCGGTGCTCGCCGGCCCGATGTTCGACGCGGTCGGCGCGGACGAGTACCGGCACCCCGTACACGTGGTGGTGCGGACGGCAGTCGCGGAGGCCGGCGGGGTGTCGACGGCGACCGGCGGGGCGGTCTGGGTGGGCCAGGTCCAGGACGCCTGCGCCGACCTGGCCGCGCAGGCCCTGGTCACGGAGCTGGCCGTGGAGCCGCTGCGGATCGACGGCGAGCCCGACCCGAGGTACGTCTCGATCACCCTCGCCCAGTTGCAGTGGGGGGCGGTCACCGCCCGGATCAGGGACCTGAAGTCCAAGATCCAGCGGGTGAACCCGGTGGCGAACAAGGACGAGTACTTCGCGCTCTTCGGCGAGCTGCTCTCGCTGGAGCAGCACGCCCGGGCGCTGCGCGAGCAGGCTGCGGGAGGACTGTGATGGGGCTGTTCAACCGTCGGCGCAAGCTTCCGGCGCAGTGCCGCCCGGCACTGGCCGCGCACGAGCGGGTCCTCGCCTGGGCCCGGGTGGGCGACGGCGACGACGCCGCCACGGTCGCCACCAACCTCGGGCTCTGGCTGCCCGGCCGGGCCGAGCGACTGGGCTGGCACGACATCCTCAAGGCGGTCTGGTCCGGCCGGGAACTGACCGTCACCCCGGCCGACCCGGTCGCCGAGCGGGACGGCTACCTGGTGGTCGCCGACGCGCCCACGTCGACCTACCTCCTGCTCGACCCGGGGGAGCTGCCGCACCAGGTGCGGGCCCGGGTGACCAAGTCGGTGGCGTACACCGCGCACCACCCGGTGCCCGGCGGCGCGGGCCGGGTCGCCGCCCGTCGGGTGCCGGGGGTGGACGGCCTGACCTGGACGGTCCGCTACGACCCGGGCACCCCGGCCGACGATCCCGACGTGGCCGCCGAGACGGACCGGCTGGTCGCCGCCGCCCGGACCGCCACCACCCCCGGCTCGCTGTAGAGCCGCGTCCCCCGAGCGGCCACCCTGGCCGCGCCCGCACTCCCCGCGACCCCGGGAGAAAAGAAGTGGGGTCTGTCGGGGGTGCCGACTAGGGTCGAGGCGTGACGGCGCAGATCTTGATTCGGGCCCGGGGTCTGGTGAAGCGGTTCGGGGACTTCACCGCCGTGGACGGAATCGACGTCGACGTACCCGCCGGGGAGGCCTTCGGCTTCCTCGGCCCGAACGGCGCGGGCAAGTCCTCGACCATGCGGATGGTCGGCTGCATCTCCCCGCCGAGCGGGGGCGAGCTGCGCATCCTCGGCATGGACCCGGTGCGCGACGGGCCGGCGATCCGGGCCCGACTCGGGGTCTGCCCGCAGCTCGACAACCTCGACCCGGAGCTGACCGTCCGGGAGAACCTGACCACCTACGCGCGTTACTTCGGCATCTCCCGTCGGGTGGCCCGGGACCGCGCCGCCGAACTGCTCGACTTCGTGCAGCTCACCGAACGCGCCGACAGCAAGGTCGAGCCGCTCTCCGGTGGCATGAAACGCCGGCTGACCATCGCCCGCGCGCTGGTCAACGAGCCGGAGATCGTGCTGCTCGACGAACCCACCACCGGGCTCGACCCGCAGGCCCGGCACCTGGTCTGGGAACGGCTGTTCCGGCTCAAGCAGCAGGGCGTCACGCTGGTGCTCACCACCCACTACATGGACGAGGCCGAGCAGCTCTGCGACCGGCTGGTGGTGATGGACGGCGGCCGGATCGTCGCCGAGGGGTCACCCCGGGCGCTGATCGAGCGGTACTCCACCCGCGAGGTGGTGGAGCTGCGGTTCGCCGCCGAGTCGCAGGAGGCGTTCGCCGGCAAGCTGGACGGCGTCGGGGAACGCGTCGAGGTGCTGCCCGACCGGGTCCTGCTCTACGTGACCGACGGGGACGACGCGGTGGCCGATGTGCACGCGCGCGGACTCACCCCGGCGAGCGTGCTGGTCCGGCGCAGCAGCCTGGAGGACGTCTTCCTCCACCTGACCGGTCGCACCCTGGTCGACTGAGCGGGGTGGGGCGGAGATGAGCGTGACCCAGCAGACCCGGCGGGAGTCGGCCCGGCCGGCCCTGCCCCGGGTGCCGGCACTGACCGTCCTGTCGTACCACCTGGTCGGCTACCGGCGCACCTGGCGGGCGAGCGTCTTCTCGTCGTTCCTGCTGCCGGTGCTCACCGTGCTCGGCTTCGGCGTGGGGGTCGGCGCGTACGTCGACCAGGGCGTCGGCGGGGTGAGCTACCTGCACTGGATCCTGCCCGGCCTGGTCGCCTCGACCGCCTTCCAGGTCGCGGTCGGCGAGTCGACCTGGCCGGTGTACGGCAACTTCCAGTGGACCAAGCTCTACTACGCGCAGAGCGCGGCCCCGCTGCGGGTCGGCGACATCCTCGGAGGCCACCTGATCTTCGTACTGTTCCGGGTGTTCACCGCCGCCGTCGCGTTCCTGCTCGTCGCGGCGGTGTTCGGCGCGGTGCGGTCGGTGTGGGCGCTGGCCGCCCTGCCGGTCGTGCTGCTGCTCGGCCTGGCGGTTGCCGCGCCGACCTTCGCGTACGCCGGACGGGTGCCGGGCGACAGCTACCTCGCGCTGCTGTTCCGGTTCGCGGTGATTCCGGCGACCCTGTTCGCCGGAGTGTTCTTCCCGGTCGAGTCGCTGCCGGTCGGCCTGCGCTGGTTGGCGTACCTCACCCCGCTCTGGCACGGCGTGGACCTGTGCCGGGCCGCCGTGCTCGGGGTGGCCCCCCAGTGGTCGGCCACCGGGCACCTGCTCTACCTCGCCGCCTGGGCCCTGGCCGGGTGGGCGCTGGCCCGGCGCGTGTTCCACCGCACACTCGTCGTCTAGGGAGGGCCCCGTGGTCACTCTGGTGCTGCCCCGGCTGGTCGACGTCGGGGCCGCCGCCCGCCGGTCGGTCTCGGTCACCGAGCGCAACATCGCCACGCTCAGTACGGCGTACTGGCTGGTGCTCGTCTCCGGGTTCCTGGAGCCGGTGTTGTACCTCTTCTCGATCGGGGTCGGGGTGGGGGCGCTGGTCGGCGACTTCACCCTCCCCGACGGGCGGGTCGTGTCGTACGCGACGTTCGTCGCCCCGGCGCTGCTCGCCTCGTCGGCGATGAGCGGGGCGCTCGCCGAGACCACCTTCAACTTCTTCGGGAAGATGAAGTACCTGAAGCTGTACGACGGGGTGATCGCCACCCCCGTGCAGCCGTTCGAGATCGCCCTCGGCGAGCTGGCCTGGGCGATGCTGCGCGGGTCGCTCTACTCCGCGGCGTTCCTCGTGGTGATGGTGACGATGGACCTGACCACCGTGGCCCGGGCGGTCACGACGCTGCCGGCGGCGCTGCTGGTCGGCTTCGCGTTCGGCGCGCTGGGCATGACCGTCGCCAGCTTCATGCGCAGTTGGCAGGACTTCGACCTGCTCGGGTCCGTGCAGTTCACCCTCTTCCTCTTCTCCGGCACGTTCGTTCCGGCGCAGGCGTATCCGGACCTGCTGCGCTGGGTGGTGGAGGTGACCCCGCTCTACCGGTCGGTGCACCTGCTCCGGGACGCGGCGCTCGGCACTGGCGGTGGGGGCTGGCTGGTCGACGTGCTCTACCTGGTCGGCTTGACGGTGCTGTGCCTGGTGGTGGCCTCCCGCCGGACGTCCCGCCTGCTGTACCGATAGGACGTGGCGGCCTCCGGATCGGTGGTTATCCGGGGGCGGGTCGGGGCATGACGAGGGGGAGACAGCCGACCTGAGGGAGGGGCGATGGCCTCCGACGAGTCCCCCGGCCGGGGCGGGCCGCACCGCGACCGCTCCGCCACCGCCACCCGGCGCGAGCCCGCCACCGCCACCCGGCGCGAGCCCGCCACCGCCACCCGGCGCGAGCCCGCCACCGCCACCCGGCGCGAGCCCGCCACCGCGACTCGGCGCGAGCCTGACGACCTGCCCGACGCCGACGCGGCGTCGACGACCCGGCACGACGATCCGTCGCCGAGCCCCCTGGCGGGTGTGGAGTCGACCAACGGGCGGTCGTACGGACCGGTCGACCGGCACCGGAACGGCGACGGGGCTGACCGGCACCGGAACGGCGACGGGGCTGACCGGCACCGGAACGGCGACCAGGCCGATCGGCGCCGGAACGGCGACGGGTCCGACCGGCGCTGGGCGGACGGTCCGGCCGGGAACCGCCCGGCAGGGCCGGACGACGGTTCGGCCCGGAAACGGCCGGTGGGGCCGGACGACGGACCGGACAGTCCGACCCAGCTCTCCGGGACGGGCTGGCGGGACACGCTGCGCCGGACGGGCCGGGAGTTCTCCGAGGACAGTCTGACCGACTGGGCGGCGGCGCTGACCTACTACGGCGTGCTCTCGATCTTTCCCGGCCTGCTGGTGCTGATCTCGCTGCTCGGGCTGCTCGGCGAGAGCGCCACGAACGAGATCCGGGACACGGTCGCCGACGCGGTGCCGGAGCAGAACGTCCAGCGGATCATCGAAGGGGCCATCGACCAGGCGAGCGCCTCTGGCGGCCTAGCCAGCGTGGCGGCCGTACTCGGTCTGCTCGCCGCCTTCTGGTCGGCCTCCGGCTACGTCGCGGCGTTCATGCGCGCCTCCAACGCCATCTACGACGTGCCGGAGGGGCGGCCGATCTGGAAGACCCTGCCGATCCGGGTCGGCGTGACCGCCGTGATCGGGGTGATGCTGCTGGCCAGCGCGGTGATCGTGGTCTTCACCGGACGGTTGGCCGAGGCGGCGGGGGACGCGATCGGGCTCGGCTCGACGGCGGTCACGGTGTGGAACATCGCCAAGTGGCCGGTGCTGCTGGTGCTGGTCAGCCTGATGTTCGCGCTCCTCTACTGGGCCTCGCCGAACGCGCGGCACGGCGGATTCCGCTGGGTCAGTCCGGGCGGCGTGCTGGCGGTGGTGCTCTGGCTGGTCATCTCGGGCCTGTTCGCGCTCTACGTGAGCAACTTCGGCTCGTACAACAAGACGTACGGGGCCTTGGCCGGCGTGATCGTCTTCCTGATCTGGCTCTGGCTGACCAACATCGCCATCCTGCTCGGGGCCGAATTCGACGCCGAACTCGAACGCAGTCGGGCGATCGCCGCCGGGCACTCTCCGGAGGAGGAGCCCTACGTCGAGCTGCGCGACGACCGGAAGCTGCGCAAGAAGGCCCGGAAGCGGGACCGGGAGCAGGGGCGCGAGCCGCACACCCGCTGACGCTCCGCACTTCCACCACCCCGCCCGTCCCGAATGCCCGCGCCGCCCCCGCCGCGCCCCGTGGCGGGGGCGGTTCCGTGGTGGATACGGGCAGGTCGGGGGCGGTGCGGCGTTACCAGCAGGTTTCCTCGGCTTGACCGAATCTTTTGTTCAGGTCGACAAAAGTTTGCGCTAGATCGGCCGAAGCTCTGGACACGCGATGCGTAACCCTCCTACTGTGACGGGCACAACACGACGACGTGACGTCGATGTGAACGGCTTGAAGTGAGGTGAGTCCGGTGCGGAAGGCCCATCCCCTGCACCTGCGACTGCTGTGGTTACTCCGCGACGAAGGTCCGCTCTCCCGGGCCGAACTCGCCGACCGTCTCCAGATCCCGCGCCCGCGCCTGCTCGCCGAACTGGAACGGCTGGTCGCCCTCGGCTACGTGGCCGAGGCCGGCCTGGCCAAGTCCCGGGGCGGTCGTCGGTCCACCCTGGTCGAGCTGGACCCGCGGCTGCGGTTCGCCGCAGTGGACATGGGCGCCAGCTCGATCGACGTCGAGGTGGTCAACGGCCGGCTCGAACCGGTCGCGGCCTACGCCGAGCAGGCCGACATCCGCTCCGGGCCGAAGGCCACCCTGCACCGGGTCAACGAGTTGCTGCACAAGGCGCGGGCCGACGGGGCGTACGAGCGGCTCGACGCGATCGGCGTCGGGGTGCCCGGCCCGGTGAGCTTCCGCGACGGGGTGCCGGTCTCCCCGCCGATCATGCCGGGCTGGGACCGGTTCCCGGTCCGGGAACTGCTCACCCGCGAGCACGGCTGCCCGGCGGTGGTCGACAACGACGTCAACATCATGGCGATCGGTGAGCGGCACGGCGGGGTGGCCCACTCGGTGGACGACTTCCTCTTCGTCAAGATCGGTACGGGAATAGGGTGCGGCATCTTCCTCGGCGGTGAGGTCTACCGGGGCAGCGACGGGTGTGCCGGCGACATCGGCCACATCCAGGCCGAGCCACACGGTCCGGTGTGCTCCTGCGGCAACGTCGGTTGCCTGGAGGCGCTGTTCAGCGGCGCGGCACTGGCCAAGGACGCGACCGCCGCCGCGCGCAGCGGCACCTCCCCGGCGTTGGCCGAGCGACTCGCCGCCCGGGGCCGGGTCACCGCGCTCGACGTCGCCGAGGGGGCCGGCGAGGGGGACGTGACCTGCATCCAGCTCATCCGGGAGGGCGGGCGGCGGCTGGGCGGTGTGCTCGCCGGGCTGGTCAGCTTCGCCAACCCGTCGATGATCGTGATCGGCGGGGGGTTGGCCCAACTCGGCCACATCCTGCTCGCCGAGATCCGCAGTGTCGTCTACCGCCGGTCGCTGCCACTGGCCACCGGCAACCTGCCGGTGGTCCTTTCCGAACTCGGCCCTCGGGCCGGGGTGGCCGGCGCGGCGGTGCTCGCCAGCGACGTCGCCTTCCTGGAGGCGTCGTGAGCACCGGCGCCGGGCCGGAACCCCGGCGCGCGAGCACCGAGGTCGGATCGGAGCACGTGAGCACCGGTGCCGGGCCGGCACCCCGGCCGCTGGTCGAGGCGCCCGCCGACGCGGTCCCCGGTGACGTGGTGCTGCGGTTGACCGACGTGGTCAAGACCTTCCCCGGCGTCCGTGCTCTGGACGGGGTGCAACTGGAGGTGCGGGCGGGCGAGGTGCACTGCCTCCTCGGGCAGAACGGCGCCGGCAAGTCCACCCTGATCAAGGTGCTCGCCGGGGTGCACCGGCCGGACTCGGGGCAGGTGCAGTGGCGGGGCGAACCGGCCACCTTCGCCAATCCGCAGACCGCCATGCGCGCCGGCATCGCCACCATCTACCAGGAACTCGACCTGGTCGAGGATCTCTCCGTCGCGGAGAACGCGTTCCTGGGCCACGAGCCGCGCCGGCTCGGCTTCGTCCGCCGGGGCCAGATGGCCCGGCGGACCCGGGAGATCCTGGGCCGCCTCGGCCATCCGGAGATCCCGCCGGGCCGGCTGGTCCGCGCGCTGCCGGCGGCCGGCAAGCAGGTCGTCAGCATGGCCCGCGCACTCTCCCACGAGGCCCGACTGATCATCATGGACGAGCCGAGCGCGGTGCTCGCCCACGACGAGGTCGGCAACCTCTTCCGGATCATCCGGGAACTCACCGCCCAGGGCATCGCGGTCATCTACATCTCCCACCGGCTGGAGGAGATCCGCGAGATCGGCGACCGGGTCACCGTCCTCAAGGACGGCCGGACGACCGCGGCGAACCTGCCCGCCCGGGACACCCCCACCCGGGACCTGGTCAGCCGGATGACCGGCCGGACCATCGAGTACGTCTTCCCCGACCGTCCCGCTGCCGAGGCGGGCGGGGAGCTGCTCCGGGTGGCCGGGCTCAGCCGGGCGGGCGAGTTCGCCGACGTGTCGCTGAGCGTCCGGGCCGGGGAGATCGTCGGGATCGCTGGGCTGGTCGGCTCGGGCCGGTCGGAGCTGCTGGAGACCATCTTCGGCGCCCGCCACGCGGACGCCGGCACGGTCAGCGTGGCCGGCCGTTCCGTACGGCCGGGCAGCGTCGGCGCGGCGGTCCGCGCCGGCATGGGGATGGCCCCGGAAGAGCGGAAGAGCCAGGCGCTCCTGCTCGGCGAGCCGATCTACCGCAACGTCACACTGGCCACCTTCAGCCGGTACGCGCGGCTGGGCTTCACCGACACCGGCCGGGAACGGGCCGAGGCGGACCGGATCGCCGACGTGCTCGACCTGCGCCCCCGGGACGTGCGCCGCCCGGTGCGTACCCTCTCCGGCGGCAACCAGCAGAAGGTGGTGGTCGGGCGCTGGCTGCTCGGCGACACCCGGCTGCTGCTGCTCGACGAGCCGACCCGGGGCGTGGACGTGGGCGCGCGGGCCGAGCTGTACCAGGTGATCCGGCAGCTCGCGGCCCGGGGCGTCGGGGTGCTGCTGGTCTCCAGCGAGGTCCCCGAGGTGCTCGGTCTGGCCGACCGGGTGCTGGTGATGCGGGAAGGGCGGGTCGTGCGCGAGGCGCCGGCCGGCGAACTGGACGAGAACACCGTGCTCGACCTCGTCATGGCGGGGTCCCTCCTGGAAGGCACGCCGGCATGAACGGATGCAGCGGCCAGACACGCACAAGCGAGGCGACGGCATGAGCGACGCGACAGGCACCACCACCCCGGACCGGCCGGCCGACCTGCCGGCACAGTCGCCCCCGGTCCACAAGGCGGACAGCGGACGGGGCGCTCCCTCGTTCTGGCGCGGTGAGAACGGCGAGGGCGCCCGCCGCAATCTCGGCCTGATCGCCGTGCTGGTCGCGTTGGTGATCATCGGGATCGCCACCCGCCCCGACCTCTACGGCGACTCCACCTGGGTCTGGAACAACATCCTCACCATCCTCAAGCTGGCCTCGGTGGTCGGTGTGGTGACGGTGGGCATGACCTTCGTGATCATCGGCGGGGGCATCGACCTCTCGGTCGGGGCGATCGTCGCGCTGGCCGGGGTCTGGTGCACCACCGTCGCCACCCAGAGCTACGGCGCGGGCGGCATGATCTTCAGCGCGCTCACCGTCGGCCTGGCGGTCGGCCTGGTCAACGGCCTGCTCGTGTCGTACGGCCGGCTGGTGCCCTTCATCGCCACCCTGGCGATGATGGTCGCCGCCCGGGGCCTGGCGGCGGAGATCTCCGACAAGCAGACCCAGGTGTCGAGCAACGCCACCATCAACGGCATCGCCAGCACCAACCTGCTCGGCATCCCGCTGCTGGTGTACATCCTCGCCGCGGTGGTCATTGCCGGCTGGGTGCTGCTCAACCGCACCACCTTCGGCCGGCGCACCGTCGCCGTCGGCGGCAACCCGGAGGCGGCCCGGCTGGCCGGCATCAACGTCAAGCGGCACACCCTGCTGCTCTACGCGCTCTCCGGGCTCTGCTGCGGCATCGCCGCCATCATGCTCACCTCGCAGGCCACCTCGGCCCAGGCGGCCATGGCCAACCTCTACGAACTGGACGCGATCGCCGCCGCGATCATCGGCGGGACGCTGCTCAGCGGCGGGCGGGGCACCATCGTCGGCTCCCTGCTCGGCGTGATCATCTTCTCCACCATCACCAACCTGTTCGCCATCAACGGGCTCTCCACCGAGGCCCAGAACATGGTCAAGGGCGGCATCATCGTCGCCGCGGTCCTGGTCCAGCAGGTCCAGTTCCGCACTCTCTCGCAGTTCCTCAGTCGCAACCGGACGACCACCACCTGACCCGGCCCGACCGGCACACCACCAGCCCTGACCGGCGGCCACCGTCACACCCGACGGTGGCCGGGACAACCGCACCCCTCCGCCGGACTCCGCCACCACCCCCCCGCACCCAGGAGGTCACGATGACCCAGCACCTGCCGCGCCGCCGGCTGCTGTTCGGCACGGCCGCGCTCGGCGCCGGCGCGCTCCTCGCCGGCTGCACCAGCAACGAGACCGCGCCGACCGCCGCGCAGACCAAGGCCGCCGAGTCCGGCGGCAACGCCGAGCCCGGCAAGCGCGTCACCATCGGCTTCTCCGCCCCGGCAGCCGACCACGGCTGGATCGCCGCCATCACCAACAACGCCAAGGCGCAGGCGGCCGCGTACTCCGACGTGGAGTTCAAGACGGTGGAGGCCGGCGCGGACGCGGCGGCCCAGCGGGCGGCGCTGTCCACGCTGCTGTCCCAGAAGCCCGACGTGATCGTGCTGCTGCCGCACGACGGCAAGGAACTCAACGCCTTCGGTCTGGAGGCGATGAAGGCGGGCATCCCGGTGGTCAACCTCGACCGCGCCTTCCCGGACGCCCGGGCGTACCGGACCCAGATCAAGGGCGACAACTACGGCATGGGCGTGGCCGCCGCCACGTACATCGTCGACCAGCTCCGCGCCAAGGGCGTCACCAACCCGATCATCGGCGAGATCCCCGGCATCGACTCGCTGGAACTGACCCAGGAACGGTCGAAGGGCTTCGCCGACACCCTGACCTCGTACGGCTTCAAGGTGGCCAACCGCCGGCCGGCGGAGTTCACCGCCGACTCCGGCCAGCAGGCGGCCACCGGCCTGCTCCAGGCGCTGCCCAAGATGGACGCGCTCTGGAACCACGACGACGACCAGGGCATCGGCGTGCTGGCGGCGATCAACCAGGCCGGTCGCAAGGAGTTCTTCATGGTCGGCGGCGCCGGTTCCAAGAAGGCCATGGAGGACATCCAGGCCGACAACACCGCGCTGAAGGCGACCGTCACCTACAGCCCGTCGATGGCCTCCTCGGCTATCTCCCTGGCCCGCCTGATCGGCCAGGGCAAGGGCATGTCCGACCTGGTGGAGCTCCAGGTACCGAAGGAGATCGTGCTCGCCTCCGAGACGATCACCAAGGAGAACGCGGGCAGCTACCTCAAGCTCGGGTTCTGACACACGGGGGGAGACCCACCTTGTCCACATCACCACGGGAGCTGCGGGTCGGCCTGGTCGGCTACGCGTTCATGGGTGCCGCGCACTCGCAGGCGTGGCGCACCGTGAACCGGGTGTACGACCTGCCGGTCCAGGCCCGGATGGCGCTGATCTGCGGCCGGGACACCGGAAAGGTGGCCGACGCCGCCGACCGGCTCGGCTGGGAGGCGTACACCACCGACTGGCGTGACCTGGTCGCCCGGGACGACATCGACGTGGTCGACGTCTGCACCCCGGGGGACAGCCACGCCGAGATCGCCCTGGCCGCGCTGGCCGCCGGCAAGCACGTGCTGTGCGAGAAGCCGCTGGCCAACACGGTCGAGGAGGCGCGGGCGATGGCCGCCGCGGCGGCGACCGCGCGGTCCGCCGGGGTACGGTCCATGTGCGGCTTCAACTACCGCCGGGTGCCCGCGGTCACCATGATGCGGGACCTGGTCGCCGCCGGCCGGCTGGGCGTCGTCCGGCACGTCCGCGCGACCTACCTCCAGGACTGGATCGTGGATCCGCAGTTCCCGTTGGTCTGGCGGTTACAGAAGGACAGGGCGGGCTCCGGCGCGCTCGGGGACATCGGGGCGCACATCATCGACCTGACCCAGTTCGTCACCGGGCAGCGGATCACCGGGGTCAGCGCGGTCACCGAGACGTTCGTGAAGGAACGGCCGTTGCCGACCGAGGCCCAGGGGCTGACCGGGACCGTGGACGGCTCCGCCCCGGCCACCGGCCCGGTCACCGTCGACGACGCGGCGGTCTTCGTCGCCCGGCTCGACGGCGGCGCGCTCGCGACGTACGAGGCGAGCCGCTTCGCCACCGGCCGGAAGAACGCGCTGCGGGTCGAGATCAACGGCTCGCTCGGCACCGTCGCGTTCGACCTGGAACGCCTCAACGAACTCGAGTTCTACGACGCCACACTGCCCGCCGTGGAGCAGGGTTTCAGCCGGATCCTGGTCACCGAGGGCGACCACCCGTACATGTCGGCCTGGTGGCCGCCAGGGCACCTCATCGGCTACGAGCACTCCTTCACCCACCAGGCGCGCGACTTCGTCGAGGCGGTCGCCACCGGCGCCGACCCGGCCCCCTCGTTCGCCGACGCGTTGCAGGTCCAGCTCGTGCTGGACGCGGTGACCCGCTCGGCGGAACTCGGGTCGTCCTGGACCGAGGTGGAACCGGCCCTGGCGACGGTGGCCGCCTGACCGACCGGGGGCGCCGGTCGTCGTACCCGCGCCCCCTGCCACCCACCGTGGGACCGCCGCCCGGCGTCCCACCCGAGCGACTTTCCGGACCGACCGGCGAGGGCCGGCCGCGGTTGCGCCCCGCGGCCGGAACGAGGTCCGATCCGGAAGGGCGTGCCCCTGCCGGCCGGGTCCGGCCCGGTGGGGCACGACAGCACGACGGTCGTCCGGCGCGGCCGGACCGGGATTCCCCGGTCGCGCCGGACGACCGGACCCGCCGTCCCCGACGGCTGTCGGCTGCCCCGACGGCCACCCGCTACTTCCTACAGCCACCCACTGCGCGCCCGCTGGCCCGAGGCCGGCGTCTCGGCCGGCCTGCTGCTCGTCGACGGGCCGCCCGGGCCGCCGTTCGTGGCGCGGGCCCCCAGACGTCCGGTCGACACGGCACCGGTACCGACCGGACGAACCGGGTGGGCAGGGTCGCGACGCCGACCGGCCCTGCCCACCCGCCCCGTCCGTCACACCGAACCGGATCCGCGTGCCGGCGTCCTCGCCGCCGACGACGTCGCCGGCCCGCAGGTGCTCTCCCGGCCCTGGTGCGGCGGGCGGGGTCCCTCCTCCCGCGCCGCGAGGACCATCCACCCAGCCGCGCCGGAGCGGCCCGAAGCGGCCTTGAGTGACCCGGACGGGACCACTTTTCGCGATTTGAGCAGAAGTTCGGCGAGAGCCGTCGGAAGCTATGGACACAGGCATCGAAACCCCTTAATGTCGTCGCCATCACGCACGTCCTCGTCGAGGTGAACCGGCGGCGCGGTGATCCATCGACCCCCTTCGAGCGTCAGCGCGCACGTACCCCGCACCTCCGCGTGCCGGCGTGCCGGAGGACACGGCCCCACCCGGGACGGCACCCGGCACCGGCCGAGCGCATCCCCCGCTACGGCATTCGGCGCGACGGCGCGCGCCCGCCCTGGCAGTCGATCGTCAGGAAGGGACGGACCAAGGTATGTCCAGACACGACGGCATCTCCGGCCGACGAACGTGGTCGGTCGGCTCGGCGCTGCTGCTGGTGGCCGCGGCCGGGCTGGTCGCCCTCGGCGGCCCGGCCCCCGCCCAGGCCCACCCCGTCAACGCCGCCGACTTCCAGCAGGTCACCCTGGCCAAAGGGGTCGCCGAGGTCGGCGAACCCATGACCATCGCGGTGCTGCCCGACCGCTCCGTGCTGCACACCGCCCGCAACGGCACGCTGCGCCGCACCGACGCGGCCGGCACCACCAGCGTGCTCGGCACCCTCGCCGTCTACAGCCACGACGAGGAGGGCCTCCAGGGCGTCGGGGTGGACCCGAACTTCGCCAGCAACCGGCACGTCTACCTCTACTACGCCCCGCCGCTGTCCACCCCCGCCGGGGACGCGCCGGCCACCGGCACCGACTTCTCCGCCTGGCGGGGCGTCAACCGGCTCTCCCGGTTCACCCTGAACGCCGACTGGACGCTCAACATGTCCAGCCAGGTCACCGTGCTCGACGTGCCGGCCGACCGGGGCATCTGCTGCCACGTCGGCGGGGACATCGACTTCGACGCGGCCGGCAACCTCTACCTGTCGACCGGGGACGACACCAACCCGTTCGACTCCGCCGGCTACGCCCCGCTCGACGAGCGCACCAACCGCAACCCCGCGTACGACGCGCAGCGCACCTCGGCCAACACCAACGACCTGCGCGGCAAGATTCTCCGGATCAAGGTGAACGCCGACGGGACGTACTCGATTCCGGCGGGCAACATGTTCGTCGACTCCGACGCGAGGACCCGTCCCGAGATCTACGCGATGGGCTTCCGCAATCCGTTCCGGATGAGCGTCGACCGGGCCACCGGCATCGTCTACGTCGGCGACTACGGCCCGGACGCCGGCTCCACCAGCACCCGGGGGCCGAGCGGACAGGTCGAGTTCAACCGGATCACCGGCCCGGGGAACTACGGCTGGCCGTACTGCACCGGCACGAACACCGCCACCGAGACGTACGCGGAATGGGACTTCGCCACCGGCACCGCCGGCGCGAAGTACAACTGCACCGGCGGCCCGACCAACAACTCGTTCCGCAACACCGGCCTGCCGACGCTCCCCGGGGCGAAGTCCGCGTGGATCCGGTACGCCGGCGACGCCGGTAGTCCGCCCGAGTTCGGCGGCGGCTCCGAGTCACCGATGGCCGGCCCGGTCTACCGGTACAACGCCGCCAACCCCTCCACCACGAAGTGGCCGCAGTCCTTCGACGGGCAGTTCTTCGCCGGTGAGTTCGGTCGCGGCTGGGTCAAGCCGATCCACGTGAACGCCGACGGGTCCCCGGGCACCATTGACACCTTCCCGTGGAACGGCAAGCAGGTCATGGACATGGCCTTCGGCCCGGACGGTTCGCTCTACGTGTTCGACTACGGCACCGGCTACTTCAACGGCGACGCCAACTCGGCGCTCTACCGCTACGACTACATCGGCGGCGGCAACCGCGCGCCGACCGCCGTGGCCAGCGCCGACCGGACCTCCGGCCTCGCCCCGTTGACCGTGAACTTCTCCTCGGCCGGGTCGTCGGACCCGGACGGCGGCGCGCTGACGTACGCCTGGGCCTTCGGCGACGGCACCACGTCGACCTCGGCGAACCCGAGCAAGACGTACACCACCAACGGCACGTACACCGCCACGCTGACCGTCCGCGACCCGCAGGGCGCGACCGGCACCGCCAGCGTGACGATCAGGGTCGGCAACACCGCCCCGACGGTGACCATCAACGCGCCCCACGAGGGCCGGCTCTTCTCGTACGGCGACACGGTGCCGTTCAACATCACCGTCACCGACCCGGAGGACGGGACGATCGACTGTGCCCGGGTCAAGATGACCTACGTGCTCGGCCACGACCAGCACGGCCACCCGATCACCTCGAAGAATGGCTGCTCCGGCTCGATCACCATCCCGGTCGACGGGGAACACGACGAGGCGGCCAACATCTTCGCGGTCTTCGACGCCGAGTACACCGACGCCGGCGGGCTGACCACCCACGACCAGCACATCCTCCAGCCGCGCAAGCGCCAGGCGGAGCACTTCAAGACGTCCTCCGGGGTGGCCCTCCACAGCAAGACCCCGGCCGAGGGCGGCCAGACCGTCGGCAGCATCGACAACGGCGACTGGATTGCGTTCGAGCCGTACCGGATCGACAACGTCACCTCGTTCAGCGCGCGGGTCTCCTCCGCCGGGGTCGGCGGCACCATCCAGGTGCGGATGGGCTCGCCCACCGGCACCGTGCTCGGCTCGGCCACCGTGCCGGTCACCGGCGGCTGGGAGACCTTCACCACCGTCACCGGCACCGTCTCCGGCGCGCCGGCCAGCACCGGCATGCTCTACCTGACCTTCGCCGGGGGCACCGGGGCGCTCTTCGACGTCGACGCGTTCGGCTTCACCACCAGCGCCGCGGGCACCGGGCCGATCGTCGGGTTGGGCGGTAAGTGTCTGGACGTGCGGAGTGCGGGTACCGCGGACGGTACGCAGATCCAGATCTATACCTGCAACGGTTCGGCCGCACAGACGTGGTCGGTGACGCCGAATGGTCCGGTCAAGGCTCTGGGTAAGTGTCTGGACGTCTCTGGCGGCGGTTCGGCGGACGGTACGAAGATCCAGTTGTGGACGTGTAACGGTTCGGGTGCGCAGAACTGGTCGGCGCAGGCCGACGGGACGGTGCGTAATCCGCAGTCGGGGAAGTGTCTGGACGTGTCGAACAACAGTGCCGTCGACGGGCAGGCGGTGCACCTGTGGACCTGTCACACCGGCGCGAACCAGAAGTGGGTGCTGCCGTAGTTCGCGGTTCGGGTGTTTTCGCTGATGTGTGAGCAGGGGTCCCCTGTTACCGCCTGGTGAGGAGCAGGGGACCCCTGCAACCAAAAAATCCCACCCACCCCCCGCAGGGAGAGCGACATGCGCAGACTCCTCAGATCCACGATCGGCGCGGCCACCGCGGTCCTCGCCGTCCTGGCCTGCACCACCCCCGCCACCCCGGCCAGCGCCGCCGACGCCCCGTACGACGTGCTGGTCTTCTCCCGGACCACCGGTTTCCGGCACGACTCCATCGCGGTCGGCACCCAGGCCGTCCGGGACCTCGGCGCGGCCAACAACTTCACCGTCACCGCCACCGAGGACCCCACCCGCTTCACCACCGCCAACCTCGCCCAGTACGAGGCGGTGATCTTCCTCAACACCACCGGTGACGTGCTCGACGCCGGCCAGCAGAGCGCCTTCGAGGCGTACGTCAACGGCGGCGGCGGGTTCGTCGGCATCCACTCGGCGGCCGACACCGAGTACGGCTGGCCGTTCTACGGGAACCTGGTGGGCGCCTACTTCGCCTCGCACCCGGCCATCCAGCAGGCCCACGTCCACGTGACGGACCGGGCGCACGCGGCCACCGCCCACCTGCCGCGCACCTGGACCCGCACCGACGAGTGGTACGACTACCGGGCCAACCCCCGCCCGTCCGTGCGGGTGCTGGCCGCCCTCGACGAGTCGTCGTACTCGGGTGGGCAGATGGGGGCGGACCACCCGATCGCCTGGTGCCGGACGGTCAGCGCCGGCCGGTCGTTCTACACCGGCGGTGGCCACACCCAGGCGTCGTACGCCGATCCGGCCTTCCGGGCGCACCTGCTCGGCGGCATCCGGTACGCGGCTGGCCGAACCCGGGCCGACTGCCGTGCCGAGACCGGCTACACCGCCCTCTACGACGGCTCCACCACCGGCTGGTCGCAGGCCGGACCGGGGAGCTTCAGCAACGTCGACGCCACCCTCACCTCGGCCGGCGGGATGGGCCTGTACTGGTACAGCGCGAAGCAGTTCACCAACTACTCGCTCAAGCTCGACTGGCGGATGGCCGGGGACGACAACTCCGGTGTCTTCATCGGCTTCCCGCCGTCGAGCGACCCCTGGTCGGCGGTGAACAACGGGTACGAGATCCAGATCGACCCCACCGACGCGCCCGACCGGACCACCGGCGCGGTCTACACGTTCAAGTCCGCCGACCTCGCCGCCCGTGACGCCGCGCTGAACCCGCCGGGGGAGTGGAACACGTACGAGCTGTTGGTGGAAGGGGAGCGGCTCCAGGTCTTCCTCAACGGGCGGAAGATCAACGATTTCACCAACACCGACCCGGTCCGCTCGCTCGCCGGCCACATCGGCATCCAGAATCACGGTACGGGCGACGACGTCTCGTTCCGCAACATCCGGATCAGGGAACTGGGCGGCGGCACCGGCACTGGGCCGATCGTCGGGCTGGGCGGTAAGTGTCTGGACGTGCGGAGTGCGGGTACCGCGGACGGTACGCAGATCCAGATCTACACGTGCAACGGTTCGGCGGCGCAGTCGTGGTCGGTGACGCCGAATGGTCCGGTCAAGGCTCTCGGTAAGTGTCTGGATGTGTCCGGTGGTGGTTCGGCGGACGGTACGAAGATCCAGTTGTGGACGTGTAACGGTTCGGGTGCGCAGAACTGGTCGGCGCAGGCCGATGGGACGGTGCGTAATCCGCAGTCGGGGAAGTGTCTGGACGTGTCGAACAACAGTGCCGTCGACGGGCAGGCGGTGCACCTGTGGACCTGCCACACCGGCGCGAACCAGAAGTGGACCCTGCCGTAGTCCAGGTGGGTAGCAGGGGTCCCCTGTTACCTCCTGGTGAGGAACAGGGGACCCCTGCAACCGCCCTGTGCGTGTCGCTGGGCCCGTGCGAACTGGTAATGCCCTTCCGGACCGGCTGTGGCGGTCCTAGAGTGGACGACGGCAGCCGTGACAGGCAGCCGGTGACCCGACGGGAGGCGCAACCCGTCGGGTGCCAGGTGCACCACCGTCGACGACCGGCGGGGCGGCGCCCACCGGTCCTCCCTCCGGCACGGCCCCTCGTCCCGGGGCCGGTCACCCTCGCCCCGGTCCCGCCCACGGAATCCCTGACCACCACAGGGGAGAAGAACAATGGCGCGACCGATCACGCTCTTCACCGGCCAGTGGGCCGATCTGCCGTTCGACGAGGTCTGCCGGCTCGCCGCCGAGTGGGGCTACGACGGACTGGAGATCGCCTGCTGGGGCGACCACTTCGAGGTGGACAAGGCACTGGCCGACGACTCGTACGTCGATCGCAAGCGCGAGACGCTGGCCAAGCACAACCTCCGGGTCTTCGCCATCTCCAACCACCTGGTCGGCCAGGCGGTCTGCGACCACCCGATCGACGAGCGGCACCAGGACATCCTGCCGGCCCGGATCTGGGGTGACGGCGAGCCCGAGGGGGTCCGGCAGCGGGCCGCCGAGGAGATCAAGAACACCGCCCGGGCGGCGGCGAAACTCGGCGTCCAGACCGTCGTCGGGTTCACCGGCTCGTCGATCTGGCACACCCTGGCGATGTTCCCGCCGGTGCCGCCGGCCATGATCGAGCGCGGTTACCAGGACTTCGCCGACCGGTGGAACCCGATCCTCGACGTCTTCGACGAGGTGGGGGTGCGGTTCGCCCACGAGGTTCACCCCAGCGAGATCGCGTACGACTACTGGACCACCAGGCGGACCCTGGAGGCGATCGGGCACCGCCCCGCCTTCGGCCTGAACTGGGACCCGTCCCACTTCGTCTGGCAGGACCTCGACCCGGTCAACTTCATCCTCGACTTCGCCGACCGGATCTACCACGTCGACTGCAAGGACGCGAAGGTGCGTACCGGTGACGGCCGGCGCGGCCGGCTCTCCTCCCACCTGCCCTGGGCCGATCTGCGCCGGGGCTGGGACTTCGTCTCCACCGGGCACGGCGACGTGCCCTGGGAGGACTGCTTCCGGGCGTTGAACGCGATCGGGTACGACGGCCCGATCTCGATCGAGTGGGAGGACGCCGGGATGGACCGGCTGGTCGGCGCGCCCGAGGCGCTCCAGTTCGTCCGCCGGCTCGCCTTCGACGCCCCATCCGCGGCCTTCGACGCCGCCTTCAGCAGCGGCCGCGACTGACCCGGTACGCCGCCGGGTCGTCACCTGCCGCCGTCACGCCGTCCGGTCCGTGCCGGCCGGTACGGACCGGCGGCAGGACAGCCGACGGGCCGGCCGCATCGTCGCGGCCGGCCCGTCGGATACCCGTCAGAGGGTGCTGTTGTTGGTCCCGGTGCCGGAGGGCTTGCTCCGGTTGCTGGTGCTGGCCGGGTTGGCGCCGGTCGAGCCGCCGCTCGACGGCCCGGTGGCGCTGCCACCCGCCTTCGCGCCGACCGTGGCCGGCGTGCCGGCGAAGGGCTTGTCGGCGCTGGTCAGCTCCTGCTTGCCGCCCCCACCGGTGGTGCCCAGCTTCTCGCCGATCCTGGAGTGGCTGAGCTTGTCCTTGCCCTCGCTGTAGAGCCGGTTCGCCTGGGCCTGTGCGACGCCGGCCGCCTCCTGCACGGTCGGGTGGTCCAGCACCTTACGGCCCCGGACGACCAGCTCCTCGTACTTCTCCCGGCCGGCACGGGCGCCCAGGACGAATCCCGCAGCCAGCCCGCCAAGGAACATGATCTTTCCGCGCATGGCGGCTCCCTTCGTACCTGACGCGCTACCGGTTCCGTACCGGGAGAACCCGGCAGGAAGCGGTCGTGTCGCGCCTGCGTCCTCTGTCCGCAGCTAACTACCCATCCTGCTCTGCGCTCATGCCTCCCTGTGCCCGGATGGCGATTTGTCCAACAAACTTGCGGTACCACGTTGGTGGTAACCCCCTGGACCGACACCCGGGGGAGTCCTGTACTCTTGTCCCCGTCGCCACGGCGCCGGAGAGATCCGGTTCCGGAAACGCGATCCCCTGTAGCTCAATTGGCAGAGCAGCCGGCTGTTAACCGGCAGGTTATTGGTTCGAGTCCAATCGGGGGAGCTTATCCACCAACGCCCGCCAGCATCCGCCGGCGGGCGTCACTGTTTCCCACCGTCCTGCGCTCTGCGCCGTACCCGTCGCCCTGCGTCGCGCCACCGCCGAGCCCGCCGTGGCCGTGCCGGTCGTTTCTCCGCTGTGTGTTCCGCCCGCCCGGCAGGATGGACAGGGCCGGCCTGAACTCCAGACTGCGTCGAATCCCGTATCGGTTCACGGGCCGGCCCGGCACCCGGACCACCGAGGGGAGGGCAGCCGATGTCGGCCGAACCGGACGTCGTGATCGTCGGCGGGGGCCTGGCCGGACTCGCCGCCGCCCGCCGGCTGCACCGTGCCGGAGTGCCTTGGCGGCTCCTCGAGGCAGGCGACCGGCTCGGTGGCCGAGTCGCCACCGACCGGGTCGACGGATACCTGCTCGACCGGGGATTCCAGGTGCTCAACACCGCCTATCCCAAGCTCGGCGCCCTGCTCGATCTCGGCACCCTGCGGCTCGGGTACTTCACCTCGGGCGTCCTCGTCCGCCGGGGTGACGACCTGGTACGGCTGGTCCATCCGTTGCGCGAGCCGGCCGGTGCCCCCGGCACCGCCCTGGCGGGCGTCGGCTCCCTGGCCGACCGGGTCCGGTTCGCCCTGCTCGCCGCCGGTTGCGCGACCCTGCCCCCGGGCCGCCTGCTCGACGCGACCGAGACGACCACCGAAACCGCACTGCGCCGGGCCGGCCTCTCCGACGCGATCATCGAGGAGGTGCTGCGTCCGTTCCTCTCCGGCGTCCTCGTCGACCGCGAACTGGAAACCTCCAGTCGGGTGCTGGCCATGATCCTGCGCTCCTTCGCCCGAGGTCGGATCGGGCTGCCCGCCGAGGGAATGGGCGCGCTGCCCCGGGCCGTCGCCGCTCCACTGCCGACCAACCTGATCGCACTCCGTACGCCGGTCGAGGAGGTGTCGCCCGGCCGGGTCCGTACCGAAGCTGGTGGGATCCGCTGCCGCGCCGTGCTGGTCGCCGTCGACCCGCCGGCCGCCGCCGCGCTCCTGCCGGACCTTCCCCCGGTACGCATGCACAGCTACACGACCTACTACCACAGCACTGCCGAGCCGCCCCTGACCGAGCCGATCCTGCTGCTCGACGGGGACCGTCGCGAGATGATCGCCAACACGACGGTGGTCAGCCGGGCCGCTCCCGGCTACGCCCCACCAGGACGGCACCTCGTCGCCACGTCTGTGGTCGGCCCGTCCGCCCCGCCCGAGCCCGTCGTACGCCGGGAACTCGCCCGCCTCTACGGCCGACCCACCGACGACTGGGAACATCTGACCACGGTCTCCGTCCCGCACGCCCTGCCGGCCGCGCCCCCGCCGCAGGGGCGTCTGCGCAAGCCGGTCGCCCTCGGCGACGGCCGGTACGTCGCCGGCGACCACCGCGATAGCCCCTCCATCCAGGGCGCCCTGACCAGCGGCTGGCGCGCCGCCACCGCCGTCCTCCGCGCCCTCCGCCCCTGATCTCCGTGCCATCCTCGGCCGGGGTACGGGCGAGGGGCAGCCGTGATCGATGCAGGCTGTTATCCTCGCGTTGCCCATCGTGCCGGCGGGTATGGCGCCGCAGCCGGGCAAGGTGGTGGCCGGTGATCGCCCGACCGGGTTAGGATCCCCGCGCTGGCAGGGGGCGGTAGCTCAGCAGGTTAGAGCAGGGGACTCATAATCCCTCGGTCACGGGTTCGAGTCCCGTCCGCCCCACCATTGTTTACCAGGCGAAACGGCCCTCCGGATATCGACCGGAGGGCCGCGACTTTCCGCATGGGGACATCTTGGGGACAGGTTAGCGAATCTGGGTGACCTTGCCGCCACCCGGCAGCGCGGCAGCAAGGCGGTCTACGGTGTCCCCAACCGCCTCGGCGTGGGTCAACGACCGACTGCACACGACGTCCATCGCAATGAGCATCTCGTCGTGCTGGCGGGCTGAATCCCGGCGCATGATCCACGTCGCAGCCATAATCGCGGCAGCGATAACAGAGGTCGACGCGGACCCGACCCACACGAGGTGCGCAACGGTTACTGGCTGGTCGTGCCACAAGACAGCGGCCCACACGAGCGTAGCCCAGATCATGGGCGTAGCGATGATGGTGGCAATGAGGCAACGGGTGGAGCCCGGTCCGGGGCCCCGGCTCCGGTAAGTCTCCTGCTGGGTGCGGGCAGCCTGAACGGCGTCCCGGATGGTGGTAGGCGTTTCGGGCACTGACAATCGACCTCCCGTGGACTGGCGGACGATAGGCCATCGTCACACACGCGTCACACACCAAACGCAATTTGCATCAGATGGGAACCGCTTACTGTGACATTCCCATGAGGCAAATTGGTCGGAGCTGATTGGATTTGCCCCGCGCTGCGATCACCCTAAATATGTACTCTGCGAGAAGTCGCGGTAACTGAACAGCAAGATCGGCGATCTTGGAAGGCCTGATCTAGCTGTGGGTGATCTCCGCGCGGTCCGCCGGGTAGACACCCCGCACCCGGCCGCCCAGGATCACCACGAGCACCGGGACACCCTCCGGGATGTCCATCTCCGCCCGCTCCTCCACGGTGGGCATCCGGGAGCGCGTCACAGCCCCGCGCGGCACCGCAACCCGCTCCAGGTCGACCAGCTCCCGCACGCGGGTGCCGCGTCCAGATGCCACGTCGACCAGGCCCTCCGCTCGCAGCATCGCTACCGCCCGCCGGACCGTACCGCGGCCTACCCCGTGCTCCTGACTCAGGCGCGTCTCCGAGGGCAGCCGAGCGCCGGGCGCCCACTCTCCGGCACGCAGGCGGGCACGCAGCTCGTCAGCGAGCTGCCGGTGCCTGGGCACCCCGGAGTGCAGGTCGATCACCTGGCGGACGGTATGAGGGCAGGGTAGAACGTTCGGACGGTGCAACGTTCGAACGTTCGACCCGGATCCCTACTCCTCAGCGGCCTGGCGGCGGACGTACGTGCCCTTCCCTTGCCAGGTCTCGATCACCCCGGACTCCTCGAGGATGCGAAGCGCGTACTTGACCGGTGTGGGCGACACGTCGTACTGCGCGCAGAGCTGGGCGATGGTCGGCAACTGCTCACCCGGCTTGAGTTGGCCGGTCTCGATGGCTGTGCGGATATCGGCGATGATCTGCCGGAAGGCAGGCGTGCGGGGCATGGCGGGCTCCGGCTGGTCTCGTTGGCACCCTCGAGCCTGCCACTCGCCGTGACGCAATGTGTGTCCTAGGTTGACTTGGTGTACCAAGTGTTCCTACTGTCGGGGTGGCTGGTCTCGTTGGCGCGATCCGGCCGACCCGCCGGGCGGGGGCCCGCAGCCCCTGTGCTGCTCCCGCCCCGCCCGGCTCCCACCTCCACCCCAAGGAGGACGCCGTGGAAACCAGCAGCCCAGACCGATCACCCAGGGCCTACCCGGTCCCCGACGGCCGCCCGCCATGGCCGGACGGCGACACCATTCCCCAGCCGCCCCGGCCGGAGCCGCCGCCGGTGAGCCGCCAGCAGTACGCCTACGGCGGCCTGGTCGTCGCCCTGGTGGTGGCCGCCATCGTGATCGGGGTACTGCGGTGAGCAGCGGCACCCACGAAGCCCTCGCCATCGAGATCAGCGACGCCGCCACGCTCGACCTGTGGGCGATCATGGACCGGCATGCACCCAGCTACGGCGTGTGCCAGCAGTGCCGCCGCCGGTGCCCGTGCCCGGCCAGGGCCGAGGCCCGAGCGGAGCTGATCCTCGCTGGACGGCTCAACCAGCCCCGACCCGCCACCCCCGCAGACCCCCGGACGCAGAGCGCGGCCGGCGAGTAGATGGAGTACAGCATGCGCCAGATGAAGTGGACCCGGCCGACCCGGTGCGACAACTCCGGACCCAACTGCCCGGAGGTGGCAATCGGGGACGACGGAACCCGGTACGTGCGGGACTCGGAGCGCCCCGACGAGGTGGTCACCTTCAGCCCCGCCGGGTGGGACGCGCTGGTCGGGTCGATCCGCGACGGCCAGCAGCTCTGACCTCAGCACCGCGACGGCTCCGGAACCGGGCGGTTCCGGAGCCGTCACCGTATCGCCTCAACGTCACCCCTGGAGGACCAGTGATCACCACCCAGCAGTGCGGAACCCTTGCGGTTACGCTGGCCAGCGCGAGCCGCATCGGCGGCCGCGACGCAAACGCCGACGCGGCGAGCGTCGTCGGGAATCCCCTCGGCGTGGCCGCCGCGGTCATCGACGGCATCGGCTCCAGTCCGGCCGTCGTCGCCGCAGCACGTCGTGCCGCCGGCACCGCCGCGATCGTCGCCTCCCACCGCGGCGCCCAGGCCGGCATCATGGCCGCCGCCGACACCTACCCGGACTACCCGCGCAGCCCCAACGCCGTGGCCGCAGTCGCCTCGATCGAGCCGGGCGGGCGCATCGAGATCGCCCACGTGGGCGACTGCGCGGTATGGACGTGGTCGGCGGCAGCCGGACTACGGCGGTGGACCGTGGACCAGACCGCCGGGCAGCACGTTGCGCACATGATGCGCAACCCCGGCCTCACCGCGATGGACCGCGCAGCCCTCGCCGACCACGGCGACAAGGTCGTCGCCGCGCTCGACGACTACGTGCTCAACGGCCTGGTCTACGCGACCATCAGCACGATCTCGTGGACGCCGCTGCGCGGGGAGGCCGCTGACGTCGACCTGATCGTCCTGACGAGCGACGGCGTGCACAAGCCGCTGTCCGACGAGCAGATCGCCGAGCTGGTCGAGCGCCACGCCGATGACGCCCAGGCTCTCGCCGACGCGCTGGTGGACGCCGGCACGGGCTTGCCGCGTACCGACCCGGACGAGGCCCCCGACAACGCCACGGCCGCCGTCATCTTGATTCGGAAGAACTGACCCCAGGCACACCGCCGCCCCCGGACCGAGCACGGCCGGGGGCGGAACTCTGCGTGGGCTACAGGTCGATCACGTACTCCAACTCGACCCGGTCACCCGGTAACACAATCTCCAGCGCGGTCTCGACCGGACGATCCCCGGCCAAGCTGATCCGGGTGATCGTCATGACCGGCACTCGGTCGCCGATGGCCAGGATCCGCGCCTCCTCCTCGCTCGGCATCCGGGTGCGGGGCCGCTCGATGATCCGGGTCAGCCGAACGCCCAGCGACGCGAGCTGCGCGGTGTTGCCCCCGGGCCAGGGCTCCCGATCCGGATCAGCCACCGGCGTCCCGGCCACCATATCCAGCAGCAAGTACGAGGTGCTGATCTGCTGAGGCACGCCGTGGCTGCGGAAGACAAAGTGGCGGCGGAGCAGCGGCGTGCCGACGTCGACCTGGAGCAGCTCGGCGAGGCGCTCGTCGGCGCCGACCTCCGCGAAGTCCTTGTCCATCGAGAACGCGTCCCAGCCAATCCGCTGGTCGGCGGTGAAGCTCGTCGCCGGGCCGTCCGGGGTGCCGTCGCGCTGCTCGACCTCCACGCGGTACCGCTCCGGACCGAGCCGGCGCACCGGCCAACGCGGACGCACGTGCGACCCCCGGTGACGTGCGGTCGAAATCAGGCCCTCCGCGCGGAGCAGGCCGATGGCCTCACGCACTGTGCCGCGGGCGACGTCCCACTCCTGCATCAGCTCCACCTCGGTGGGCAGCGGGGCTCCGGCAGGGAGCATCCCGGACTCGATGCGACGGCGCAGGTCGTCGGCGATCTGCCGGTACCGGGGCTGCTGTCGGGGTGGGGACATGGCGATCACGGTACCGCCCTTGTCTGCATCTTCTGTCTGGACGCTGGCCCACAGAAAGTAACAGAGTTTCGTCTAGACTTATAGACAGCACATAGGTAGCCTCGGACGCCATGAGCACCGCGACCGATGCCCCCACCGGGGCGGCCACCCGCACCACCACGGTCGGAGCCCCCACCGTCATCGCCCTCTTGCTGATCGCCGGCGTCTGGGTGTGCGGCGCCGTCTGGTCCTACGAGGAGCAGACCCACCTCGCGAAGAGCCTCGGCTTCCAGACGCCCGAACTCCTGCCGCTCACCCTCGACGGCATGGCGGTGGCCATGGCCGCCGTCGCCTTCGCCGCGAGCCTCGACGCCAGGCCGGCGGTCTACGCCCGACTCATCACCGCCGTGGCCATCGGTGCCAGCGCGGCCAGCAACGCCAGCGCGGCATGGCGGCGGTCAGACGGTGACGAGCAGACCGTGATCCTCGCGGCCGGCGTCGCCGTGGCCGCGATGTTCGCCTTCGAGGTCCTGTTGGGTGAGGTGCGCCGGCAGGTGCTGCGCCGTCGTGGCCAGCCGGGGCCGGTGGCCATCGTCTACCCCCGGATGGTCCGGCTCGCCCTGGCTCCGTGGCCGACGTTCGCGGCGTGGCGGCGGCTGGTCCTGGACGCCACCGACCCGCAGCGCGACTTCGGCAAGCGGCCACCGATCAAGGCGACCGTGGTCGACGAATCTGACCCGGGCATCCAGCTCTGCCGGCAGCTCGAGCAGCAGATGGCCACCGCCCGTCAGGCTCTGTCTCCAGGTATTGCCCGGGTGGCTATGGCCGACCATGCCCTCACCCGGTGGCCGGCCACGACCGCGCGCCCGGTTCCGGCCGTGGTCGCTCCGGAGCGCCGGGCGCTGTCGACCACGGCCGCGCCCGTCCCGACCACGGCGGTCGCCTCGGAGTCGACCACCGTGGCGGCCACGAAGCCGGCCACGCGACGCCGCACCGTGGTCGCCCGGACCGACCACGCGCCGACCACGAAGACCACCCGGAAGGCGACCACGAAGACGGTCACGAAGTCGACCACGGCCGGCAGCGAGGCCGACCGTACGGCCGCCGCGTACGCCGCCTTCGTGGCCGACCACGGCCACCCGCCGTCCGGTGCCGAACTGGCGACCATGGCCGGCGTCAGCAAGTCCTACGCCAACAACTGGAAGCGCGACCACGCGCCGGCCACGAAGGAGAACTGACCATGCCGACGTCCGACATCGCCCGCCTGGAGCGCGAGCTCCTCGCCGCCCGCGGCAACCCGCAGCGGCACGCCGAGGTCCGGCAGAACATCCGCGAGGCCGGCCTGCCGCACCTCGCCGCCGAGCTGGACCGCATCGCCGCCACCGACCCGAGCCGGGAGGGCTGACCGATGCGACGCATCACCGCCCAGGTTCCGGCCGACAGCCGGGCCCGCGCGCTCGCCGGCCGACGGGTGACCCTGCCCGCTGGCACCGACGACGACCTCGTCCGCCGCGCCGACGAGCTGGCCGCCGTCGGCGCGACGCCCCGCATCACCACCCGATGACGCCCCGGGGCGGCGGTCTCACCGACCAAAGCAGTTCCGCCGCCCCGGGCCCGACCTCCCACAGAGAGAGGCAGGACCTCCATCATGACCGACCCGGCCCCGCCGCAGCGGTACCGGCTGCACATCTTCGACGGCGCGTACGAAGTGCTGCACAAGCGCATCTTCATCGTCACCCTCGACCTGACGCTTCCCGGCTACGAGGGCATCCTCGACCGGCACCTCCAGGCGCTCACCCGGGCCGCCCTCGCCGCCCACGAGCCGATGAGCGCACCCCGCCTCGAGGTGCGTGACGCGGTCACCGGCGCGCTCGTCCTCGACTGGTCGGGGGCCTGACGTGGAACTCGCCCGCACCATGTCCCCCACGGCGGTCGCCATCCTGCTGCTGCTCGCCCTGGTCGTCGACTACATGTCGATCGGACCGAACAGCCTCCGGGATCGGCTGGCCTTCGTGATGGCCGTGCCCGCGATCCGCGAGGGCTTCGACCAGTCGCCGGCCGACCAGGCGACGGTCGCCGCCGCCGGCGGGCTCATCCAGAGCCTGCTCGACTCCACCGGTGGCGCCTACATCGCCGGGGCCTCGGTGAACGCCATCCTGGGCGTGCTCATCGGCCTGCTCTGGGTCTACACGATCGGGTGCATGCTGCCGGTCAAGACCGGTAAGAAGCTTGGCCGGTTCGCCACCCTGACCTGGCCCCAGTCCCCGCTCTACCGGCTCAACACCAAGATGTGGATCGTCGCCATCATCCTCGGGATGATGTCCGACCTGCCCGGCGGGCTGATCGGCGACGTCACCCGGTCGCTCGTCTCCATCGTCACCAGTCTCGTCGCCCCGATTCCGGGCCTTCTGTTCGGAGCTGCCTGATGCTGACCACCACGATCCTCGCCGCCGCCCAGGAGCCGGAGCGGGGCTGGGGCGGACCAATCGCTCTGTTCGCCGCGGTCGCCGCCTTCTACGTGATCATCTCCGTGCACCACCGTGTTCAGGAGGCCCGAGAGCGACGCGCGAACCCCTCCCCTACCCCACCAGGCAGGCGGGGTGTCAGTGACACTACGCAGGCCAGGACGGTGTCTGACACCGCTGACACCGAGCGTGACACCGGCTGGTGGGGGCGGATCGCCACCATCGGCGGCAAGCGGGTCCGGGTCATCGAGGGCATCGTCGAGCACGTCGACGAGGCGGTCGACGTCGCCCTAGACGACGACGAGCCGGCCGAGGACGAGGAGGAGGCGATCGAGGACGTGGTCGACCGCCTGGAGTACCGGGGCGTCGCCTACTCCGAGATCGTCGCCACGCTGATGGCGGACTTCAAGGTCAGCGAGGCGACCGCCAAGAGGAGGATCCGGGACGCACGCGCCGCCCGGGAGCAGGTGTCGTAGCCAGCCCGGAGACGCGAGAGCGCCCCGCCACCTGACCGGTGGCGGGGCGCTCGCTCATACCACGTCCCGCCCATGATCAGGCGGTTATCCACAGGACGCCCCGCTGTCCACAGGCAGACCGGACCCGCTGGACGGACCGGCCCCCGCCCGGCACGCTCACCACGTCGACGCGGCCACTCCGATCGGCGCCGGCCACACCTGCGGGCGGTGGGGCGCCGAGAACAGCAGGCCACCGACGTCCGGGCCCGGACAGCAAAGTGCCCGTCCTGTTCGCTAAAGGCGGGGCTACTCACGTTAAAGTGAAGAGAAACTTGTTATTTGATCTTTAGCTATCCAGGTCAGGAAGGTGTTCCCCGCACACGCGGGGTTGATCCGTTCGCGATCGGATTGCAGGTCGGGTCGAGACCGTGTTCTCCGCACACGCGGGGGTGATCCACTCACACGACGAAACGGCCCCGCTATTCCACCCGGGAGAGCGGGGCCATTGGCATTGGTCGGGCGGCTCCGAAGGGAAGTCAACGTCCCTCTGGGGAACTTCTCCGGCCACCAGCCGACGGCCGGCGACGCCTTGAGCTACGGCCGCCTGCTTTCGTGTCATCATCCTGCCGCTTGGCTGCGTTGTCGTTACGTGCCCTGAGAATTGCTGTCACGCCCATCTTCAGCATGACGCCCACTGCCAGGAAGGGAGCGACCGTCGCCGGCACGGCTCCTGCTACCAGCGCCGCTAGCTCCTTCGCGCCCACGGGATTCGTTTGGACGAACTCGGCAACGAAGCGGAGGTAGTAGTAGATGTACATGCAAGACAATGCGGTGACGGTCGCCAGCACCGCCAAGCCGAGAACGAAGAGACGCCTACCTGTAGCGAAGTAGTTGTCGTACAGCATCTTTTTGGGCCTTTCGCGGGTTCGGTGGGGGTACATGCAGAGTCGCCCTTTACCTGCCCGGCTGGGCCTTCTGCATACGCATGACCTTGCCGGACAACATGGGGGCAGCGCGTTGTCGGCAGGCACCAAACCGCACTAGAACCTTTGGAGAAAACCTACAAAAGATCACTCCTCGGACATGACAAAACACGGCCCCGCCCTCCCCATCACGGAGAGCGGGGCCGTTGATGTTGGTCGGTACGCCGGTCAGGGCTGGCCGAGGTCCGGACGCGGCGTGTGCCGCGCCAGGTACCCGCCGATCCCGCCGCCAGCGCCGGCACCAGCGGCGCAACGAAGATTTCGACGGTGTCCGGCAGGTCCGTGATCAGGGTCGTGTCCGTGGTGCCGTTGACGATGGCCAGGCCCGCCAGGGCGAGCAGGTACGACCATGCGGCCGACGCTTTCACCTTCTTCTCCATCGGGGCCGGGGTAGAGCTGCGCTGCGTCACGGTGTACCTCCAGGTACGACGAGGCCCGGACCGCGCGGTCCGGGCAGGGGATGGTCAGGTCAGGGCGGGCAGCCGAGGGACGAGCGGAGCTCGCCGATTTCCTGGGCGATGCGCCGGCCCCGGTCCGTCTCCGGCGGCGGGCTGCGGTCCGACAGCAACGGTCAGCAGCTCACACCACCGGTGATCCGCCTCCTCCTGGGCGTGATGGGTGTACCAGATGCCTGTCCCCGCCACCGCCAGCGTGGACACGAGGATTGCGAGCAACGCGTACCAGAGCGGTACCGGTCGTCGATGCGGGCTCACCGGGGATCACCCGCCGACGGCGCGGACGACGGCAACGGCGAGGGCGGCGGCGGCTCCGGCGAGCCCGGCGCGGACGACAATCCGGTGCCCTGGGTATACCCAGCCAGCCAGAGGCGCAGGACGCCCGGCCCGGCCATCAGTGCGGCGCTGACCAGCAGCGGAGGCCATCCCGCCCCGGTCACCAGGGAGTGGGCGAACCTGCCACCCCGGCGACGAGACAGGTGATGTCCCGCAGCCACGGCACGCGCGTTTGCTGTGGCGTCACTCACGTGCCTGGCCCTGGCCGGCGGTGGCGAGCAACTCGCCCATCCGTCGGAGCACCTCCGTGGCGTCGAGGGTGCCGTCCTGGCCCTGCTCGACGAGCGCGCGCAGCTCGGCGTCGCGGCGGCCTCGGTTGCTGCCTGCTCGGCGAGCTGCCGGCGCGTCTGCTCGCCCTGCGCCTGGATCGCCTCGAGCACCTTCGCCTGGCTGCCGCCGGTCACCGCGGCAAAGGATCGCCTCTTCGCGAACCCGCGCGTCCGCCAGCTCAGCCAGGACCGAGTTCCGGGTCTGGAGAACGTAGTAGTTGGTGCTCGACAGCACGCCGGCCACGGTGGTGGTGGGTGAGCTGTATGCCACGCCCTTGCCTGTGACCAGCTTTGATCGGGTCGGTCAGTTCCATCTCATCTCCGTTCATGGCGCGCTTGACCTGTCCAGCAGGTGGTCCCAGGGGAAGTTGGGACGGGGTCGGTGTGGCTGGTGCCGCCCCAGGCCAGCCGCATGTCGTTGTGCCCGTAGAAGGCCCGTACCTTGGGGTTGGCCTTCATTTCGGCCACGGTGGCCCGGCGGGGTGCGATGTCGTACTCCCGGCAGACCACCGCAGCACCTCGGCCAGGCGGTCCCACGCCACGTTGGCCAGCCACCACTGCCGGCTGGCCGACACCCGGCCAGTGATCTCCACCGAGATGCCGTTCTCGTTGCCGGTGCTCGACCCGGCATGGCCGGCGCCGCGACCGGGTGTCCAGCGACTGGACGACCGAGTCCCCGTCGACGTAGAAGGCGAGCCGACACCGTCGGTGCGGCGGGTGGCGTAGGACGCCTCCGCTCGGCCGTGGCGGTGTTGTCGGTGGCGTGATCGCGATGCCGAACTTCTGACCGTCGCGGTCGTCGTAGGCATTGCGCCCCTGCTTGAAGGGGATTCTGGACCTTCACGGCGTCTCCAGCGGGTGCAGGATCGCGATTTCCAACAGTTTCGGTGCAGTGGCGCGTCGAGCAGGCTGATGTCCCATCCGGCGTCGATCCAGCCCTCGGGATGCCGAGCTCGGCCCGGATGCGGTCCAGGTGCTGCTCGACAACGGGTTCGGGTCGACGGCGATGCCATCTCGTACAGGTGGATCTCGTCGCCGGTGGGCGTCCTGATCCGCAGGTACCACATGGTCATGACGCACCATCCGATCCCAGTGACGCTCATCGCCGGCTGGTGTCGGCGGTGACCGCCGTTCGAGCGCTGCACCGGAGTCCTGCATCGCGTACAACTCAACGTAATCACCGATGTCGAGGTATATGAGCGTCGTGCGGCCACCACCGAGTTCACGTTGGCTCCGGCGGTGGACTGGATCAACACCTCGTACCGAGGACGCTGGAGCCGTTGACCGCCCAGCGCACGCCGCGCCTGCCCGTCGTGTTGTTGGCCCAGCTAATGCCGCCCCGCACAGATACAGGCCCGGTAGCGAGCGGTATATCTGCTGGTGCTGCTCGACGTCGAGTGCCCGCCAATCCCGTCCAGATCGTATCGAAGTCCTCGACGCCGAACAGCACCGCCGTCCACGTGCCGGACGTGAACGACTGAGTGACGGACTGCCGCACTTTCGCCGCTGGCTTCCGCATCAAAAAACGCAACGGATCGCGGACGTACGCGTTCAATTCGTACTGTTGAGCGCGTCGATGCCGTTGGCCCACGCGGGTTTGGTTTCGGGTACGACGGCACGGTGTCTCCTTTCAGTAGCGACGATCGCGGATTCGCCACCATGTCGCCGACGACCGGGCAGGCCGTGGTACGCCCGGCGACGGCCCAGCAGCGGCGACGTGTTGAACTCGATGACCCGCACCCGGCCGGGGCCGATGGTGTGCCGGATGCCCTGCACGATCAGGTGCGGCACGTCTCCGGGCTCCCCGGCGCATGCCGGTCAGCTCGATCCGGTCACCCACCCGCAGCGACAGCAGTTGCTGCCGCTCGGCGACGGTCCGCCGCAGCATGTTGATCCGGATCGACGGGCACCGTGTCCGCGCTCCCCGTGCGCGGCCAGCGCCCAGGACGCGAGGTTGGCGGCGTCGTCGGCGATCGCGCTGGACAGCTCGTACGGCTGCCCGGTGACCCCGTACCGCGCTGCCCGGACCGGTCAGACCGGCGCACGCTTCCCCCGCCGGCGATGGTCACGGTCACGTCGGTAACCGGCCGGTCAGGCCGGTACCGAAGGTGCCGCCGGCTGATCCACCCCACGGGATGGCCAGCGCGACCGGCTGTTGTACCGCTGGACGCGGGGGATCAGGGTGATCCGGCCGTCCCGGCGGTGATCAGGGTGTCCTGGCCGCCCTGGGCGGCGGTCTTCAGCGCGGCTGCGGGGCTCACTCCGCCAGCCGGCCCGCTGTAGCGGGTGCTCGCTGCGGCCGGGCGTCCACCTCGGACGCGGGGATGCCCGCGTACCCAGCCAGGTGACCACCGCTCGGCCACCGTCTGCCGTTCCAGGCCCCGGTAGCCGTGGGCGTGCTGGGCCAGGTGGTCCGCCCGGGTCATCGTGGTCGCGTCCGGGCCTACCGCACCTGCACGTGGGCCAGCGCGCCAGACCAGCCGGTCCCGATCTCAAGGAGGGTGTACGACTGCGCGCCCGGGGTGGTGAAGGTCTGCGACGCGGTCGCGTCCGCGCCGACCCACAGTTCGTGCAAGCCGGTCGCCAGGTTGAAGCGGGCGGTGACCAGCCTCCACAGGTCGAATCGTACGGCGGCCGACGTCCGATCGGCGACGACGCTGCCGACGCCCGGGTCCACGGTGCTGCCCGCGTAGAACAGGTCCGGCCGACATGCTGATCTGTCGGCGGTAATCCGCAGGACGTGGCCCGTTGTTCCGCGCAGCTGACCAGGAATCCGGCGGGTTCCTCGGACGTGGGAGCCATCTCGTACTCGCCCAGCCGCGCCCACACCGACACGGCGATGGTGTCCGTTGCCGACACCGTCAGTGGCAGCGCGCCACGAGGTCGCGTCGGCGAAGGCCGAGAGCCGTCGACATCCCCGACCGCTCCACCTGGCGTACCGCTGGTCGTCACCCGGCGGCCTTCCGTGTCTGCTGCCGGAGCAGTCGTCCGGATCCGCGAGCACCTGGGCGCTGGACCAGCCGAACGGGACCCGCTCCGTGGTGTGCCGGTGGGATGGACAGGTACGGCATCCGAGGCTATCCGACAACGGGAACCACTCGACGAGCTGCCTCCGTGCGCCCGGATGTGCTCGGCGAGGGTGCCCTCGAAGGCCGGCGCCGACTCCAGCGGCCCAGCCGATCCACCGCCGTCACCCGCACCGGCTGCGAGCTGCGCGAATCCACGATCGGCATGTCCGGGATCTCGAGTAGCCGTGCCGAGGAGATACTCCACCCGCCGACCGTCTCGCGATCTGCACCGCCGGCCTTGCTCCACCGCCGTAGTACGGGCTGGCCGATTCCTCGGCGTGAACAGTTGTCGCCGTTCTTCAGCGCCCAGCCCATCTCGGTGGCCTGATTCCGCAGTCTCGTCCTGCGGCCGATCGTGACCTCACGGCCTGGCCGCCGTCGCCGTAGTGCACCCGGTCCGTGATGTCCGTGTAGACCAGGCCGGATCGTCCGGTCATGTCCAGGCCCACGCGCACGCTGATAGTCGGGTCCGCCACTGCCCCTCCGCGCTACGTCGTCGTGCTCATGCCCAGGTAGCGGCCACCGACTGCCACGCAGTGATGCGGCGTCGATCAGCTCGTCTTGATCTGCCGGCCGTCGGGGTGGCGACGATGAGCCGCAGCACCCGATACGGCGGTCGCCCGCCGCCGTCGGCGAGCGGCTGACGGTCCCCGCGGCCGAGGTGCACCAGCTCCGGACCGCGCTCACCACCACGGCCGTGCCGGCGCGCAGATGTGACCGCCTCAGCGAGTACGGATGTTCGGGTGGAGAGGGTGACACTGGGATGCCATGCCCAGCACCGACCCGCCACGAGGGTCAGGCTGAAGTTGTTCCACTTGCCGATCATCCAGTTCAGGGCGCTGCGGAATGCATCTTGATCCCATCGAACATGCCGCGCGCCTTCGCTCGATCCGGCCCGGTAGCCACTGAGGAAGTGACGACCTGATCGAACTTGTCGGTGATCAGCCCAGGCGGATTCACCCGTCAACGATGCCGTTCCACAGTCCGGCGAAGAACCTGCCCACCCGGTCCAGAAGCGGAGAAGACGGCCCACAGGTTTGGAAGGCGCGACCAGGAAGTCCCACACGGCCAGTGCGCGCTCTGATGATCTCCCAGGCCCCGATCCAGAAGTTCCGGAAGCCTCGAATTTCATCACAGGCCGACGACAGGCGATAAGCCGATGACGGCCAGGATGATCAGGCCGACGGTTGAGCATCATGGCGACGTTGAGTGCGATCTGAGCGGCGGCCCAGAGCTTGGTGCCGAGCACGACAGGCCGATGATGCCGGCGAGGATGCCGAGCCCAGTCGCCACGGACCCACCAGCCGGAGTTGCGCTGCAACCAGCCGAAGGTCTTCTCGATCATCGGATGGCTCGCAAGCTTCTCGACCAAGGCACTCTGGGCTTGCCTTTGAACGCCTCAGCTTCTGCGAGCGCTCTGCTCGAGGCTTGGCCGCCTTGTCGGCAGCCCGGCGACATCACCAGCCCGTCCCCGCGACTTCATGTGCGAAGAACTCGGGATGTCCTGGACGTTCAGGTCCTCGAGCGGGTGCCGAACAGGCGATGGCGGTGTTGCTTGCGCCGTCGATCCTTGATCGACAGCAGCCCGGACACGATCTTCTGGAAGCGGCCTGCGCGTATCGCCGCCCTTCAGGATCTGGTTGGACATGGTCTCGGCGTCCAGGCCGATCGCCTTGTACGCCCGACGGAATGGCCGACATGTCGGTCGCCCGGAGCGTGAACTCCTTGATCGCGTCCCGCCTTGTCGATGCCGTACTTGCCCTTGGAGCTGGCTTCCACCAGCAGCGCGAACGCCTGCGACCCGTCGAAGCCGAGGTGCGAAAGAACTGGCCGTACTCGTCCCAGCCTCGAGGAAGTCCTCCGGAGGCAGCCGGCACCTTCCCGCTGGCGACGGTGATCAGGTCCAGTGCCTGGGTGGCGTTGTCGGCCAGCCCGGACCCGATCAGCGTGGACACTACTGCGTGGCCTCGGCCACGTCGGTGCCCACGCGGTGGCGTACGCCTGCACCTTGACCGTGAGGTCCTCGATCGCCTTCGCATCGCCCTCGGGTACGAGCTTCGCGGACGCCACGCCTGCACGGCCTGCATCGCCTCGGCGCCGACTCGCCGAAGCCTCGCCGTAGACGTTGCCGGCGACCTCGCCGAGCTGCTTGGCAGGCCGGGTCACCGACCTGCGCGGCCAGCCTCGCCCTGGCCTTGTCCAGTTCCAGGCCCTGGAGGAGCCGGCACCGATGCCGGCGGCGAGGCCGCGCCGATGAGCGGGCCCTGCTGGCGGATCGACTCACCGGCCTGCTGGAGCTTCTGCTTGGCGGACTTGATGCCACGGTCGAGGGCGTGTCGTCAGCGCGCAGGTACGCGACCAGCTCACCAGCTTGAGCGCCACGAGATCACCTCCACTGTCGGATCAAGGACCGTTCGGGCCGTCACCGGCGGTACCGTGCGCGGTTGTCCACCCGTCACAGGAGCATGAGTGAGAGCACGGCACGTAGCGGTCGCCGTCGTTGCGGCGATCGCGTTGGCGGCTGCGGTAGCAGCGAGGAGACCCGGAGGCGACTCCAACCACGCCGGCGCGATCAGCTCCGAGGCGGTCGAGAAGGCGCTGGAGGCTGCCGGCATCCCGCCGAAGCCGGACCAGAAGACCGCTGACGCCTACCTGGCCGCGCTACGGAAGATCGACCCGGACATCGTCGGAGACAAGGACCCAGACCGGATCATCGACCGGGCCGGGACCAGTGCCGCACCATCAAGGACTGGCCGAACGACGAAGCCAAGGTGATCATGTTCGCCAACACGCGGTTCACCTCACCGGACCAGCCGAACGGGTTCGGCGAGGCGAAGGCGAAGAAGATCAACGAGGTGGTGCGTAAGCACCTCTGTCCAGCTACTGACCGGCGTCTCGGGACGGGCGCGAACGCCCGTGCAGCCGGGTGTCCGCCGCCAGCAGACCGGAGATCCGGACGTCGAGCCACCGCCAGGATCGGGTCCGCAACAGGGCTCGGTCCTCGACGTCAACGCCGTATACGTCGTGCAGGTCAGCCTCGACGAGCGCCCACCGGCTCAGGATGTCCGCCCACGAGACCCGGTCCGCGTCCTGCTCCTGCCGGACCTCTTCCGGGTAGTCGTACCACTCGTAGAGGCCGCTGGCGGCGTCGCGGCGGCCCGTCCGTACGGTCTTCCGGCCACTGGCCGGCGCTCCTGACGGTTCGCCGGCCCGGTGCTTCCGGGCGGCCACCGGACGTCCAGTACCGCTGCGCCGCCTCCTCGCCCGCGATGATCCACAGGTAGGCAGTCGCCCGCAGAACTGGATGTACGGGTCCGGCACCCGGTCGGCCACCATCTGCTGGTAGACGTCGCCCAGGACCCGCTCCTGCAAGGTGATGTTCCTCCGCCGGCAGCTCGGGGAGCGCCTCGACCGCAGCGACCGCGGCCTGAATCTCGTCGGTGCCAGTGGCGGCGTTGACTTCCCGGCGACGGCGGCGACGCGGCGGCACCACAGTCCCAGCTCTGCCGACGGCAGCGGCAAGGTGTACTCCTTGCCGCGTACCGTCAGCGTCAACCCGGGTGACCAGTAGTCGTCCAGGTCGCCGAACTTCGCACCCATCAGGCGTACGTGTAGTCGTCGGCGGGCGCGTTCGGGCTGGTGCCGCCGGGGTCGTCACGGTCACCTGGACGGTGCCGGCAGCACCGGCCGGGGCCGTGGCCACGATGTGGGTGTCGCTGACCAGCGTGTAGTTGGTGGCGTTGTTCGCCCCGAACTTGACCCGGTCGCACCGGTCACGCCGGTGAACTTCGAGCCGTAGATGTTGACCAGTTGCCGCCGGCCGTGGGTCCGCCGCCGGGTTGAGTCCGGTCACGGCCGGCACGGCGCTGGCGGCCGGGTTGGTGATCGGGGTCAGCGGGCCTTGGCCTGGATGACCACGCTGACCGTGTCGAGGGCACCGGTGCCGCGCCGTCGTGGGCCACGCCTTCACGTACGCCCGGCCCTCGAAGCTGTCGCCGGCCAGTCCGTTGCGGTCGTACCAGCGGACCCCGAACTCCGCCGACGCCACGTTGCTGGCCTTCGCCGCGTTGAAGCGGTTCCGGAGGAAGGCGTGGACGCTGTCGATGCTGGTGCCGGCCGCGTTCGTCGAGTGCTTGATCTTCGCCTCGATGCGCCAGTTGTAGCCGGTGACGGCCTCCCGGGCCGCGCCGTCGTCCTCGTAGGTCTCGTCGGACTCGGTGCGTAGCTCCTCGATGAGCTTCAGCTCCTCGATCCGATGAGCTGCTGGTACTGGCTGGCCGGGTAGGTGGCGGTGTCGATGTCGACGCGCATCCGCCGGGCGAGGGCGGTCACGCGGGTGGTGGGGTCGTCGCCATGACGGTCCTCTCCTCAGTCGTGCGGTTGCTGGTCGGGCGCATGGCCTCGACGTAGTAGTTTGTGGCTGCTTTCCCACCGGCCGTTCGCGTCGGCGCCGAGCGCGGTGTACGACTGCCGGTACACCTGCACGATCGGGATTTCGCCCCAGACCAGGCCGTGAGCGCTGTCGAGCGCGTCAAAGACGCTGTCGCCCAGGTCCTCGGCCACCCTGGGATCCCGGGTGCCGCGCACGCGGATCTGGACGCCCTGGGTGTAGTCGGCCAGCCCCGGCGGGGAGGCGACGACGTACGGGGCGAGCGTGATGATCCGGTCCGGACTGGTGGGGATACCGCGGATGGTGATGCCGACCTCGTTGGCCTGGTAGATGCCGCTGTCCCGCCAGGTGCCGATACCGGCGGCCTGGAGGTGCAGGGCGAGGCCGGTGAGGAGTCGTGAGGTCCAGCCGTCACCGGCCGCCATCAGGGGCCGCCCAGGGGCTTGCCGGCGGCCTTCGCGATCAGCGCCAGCATTCACGTCGCGCTCGGTGCCCATCGGCTCCTCCAGGTACTTCGCCTGCCGCCCGTCGTCGTGCCGCAGGGTCATGTCCTCGTGCTGACGAACGGCGTAGGAACCGGTCAAAGCTGACCGCGACCAGGCCAGACGCCCGGTCGGAGCTGACCTCACCGGACCGCTCCAGGTCGCCCTCCTCGTGCGGGCGAGGCCACTGGACACCTGGAGCAGATGCTCGGCGGCCAGCTCGGAGCCGTCGAAGGAGGCGTCAGACATCAGCGCGAGCACCTTGTCGCCGTCCCAGTCGAGGCGGAACTCGTCGGCCATGGGTCACTCCAGGGACAGCTCGACGTGCTCGGGCAGGCCGAGCCCGTGGTCCTCCATCACGCTGACGGCGAGCACCTTGGCGGTGCGGCCGGTCCACGGCAGGGTGACCAGGCTGGACGGCGGGGCGACCGTGGCCATCGGCGCGAACACCGTGGTGGAGGAGACGCCCTCAGCGCCCTCGGCGTCCTGGGTCTGCACGACGACCCGGCGGTGGTGTCGTCGACGACGCACGGGCCCACGTCGACGGGGTCGGCGTAACACGTCGCCGTACGCGCCGGA
>NZ_FMHW01000003.1 GCF_900090325.1 Micromonospora pallida
CTGGAGGCGAACTACTCCACCGTCGACGACGTCGACCACGCGATGAAGCTGGGCTGCGGCTACCCGACGGGTCCCTTCGAACTGCTGGACACGGTCGGCCTGGACGTCGCCCTGGACACCCAGCGGGCGCTCTACCGGGAGCTGCGGGAGCCCGGCCTGGCGCCCGCGCCGCTGCTGGAACACCTAGTCACCGCCGGCTACCTGGGCCGCGAAAGCGGTCGCGGGTTCCGCGACCACACCCAGCGCTGACCGCACCGGGCACGGCCGTCGCGGCAGCGCGGTGGCCGGACCCGGCCGTGGTGCTGGGGGTCGGCGCACGCCCGTACGCTGGACGGCGTGAGCCCGCGTCGCAACCGCCCCCGCCGTGACGACACCGCCCACCTGGACTCCGACCGGGCCCGTCACGGTGTCCCCAGCGTGGAGCAGTGGCGGGACGGCGAGTGGCAGGTACGCGGCATCAGCGGCGGCGCGTCGACCAAGACGTACCGCTGCCCCGGGTGTGACCAGGAGATCCGCCCGGGGTGGCGCACCTGGTGGCCTGGCCGGCGGACGGGCGGGGCGACCTCACCGACCGCCGGCACTGGCACAGCGGGTGCTGGCGGGCCCGGACCGGCGCGGGCCGGTGGTCCAGCGCGGACGCGGCGCCCCGCGCCACGGTTGAGCGATCTCGGTCACCCGGTGGCCCCTCGCCCGACGCGCGGACCGCTCAGGCGGGAGACTGGACGGGTGAGCACCCCGATCCGTGCCTCCTCGATCCTGCCGGGGCACCGCGAGGACATCGAACTGCACACCGCGGACGGCCTGACCCTCGTCGGCGAGCTGGCCCGACCGCTCGACCGCGCGCCGGTGGCCACCCTGGTCTGCCTGCATCCGCTGCCCACCCACGGCGGATGATGGACAGCCACGTCCTCCGCAAGGCCGCCTGGCGGCTGCCGGCCCTGGCCGACCTGGCCGTGCTCCGGTTCAACACGCGGGGCACCAGCAGCGTCCGGGGCAGCAGCGAGGGCGAGTTCGACAACGCGGTCGGCGAGCGGTACGACGTGGCCGCCGCGATCGAGTACGCCGAGTTCGCCGAGCTGCCGAACGTCTGGCTGCTCGGCTGGTCCTTCGGTACTGACCTGACCCTGAAGTACGGCTGCGACCCGGCGGTCACCGGTGCCATCCTGCTCTCCCCGCCACTGCGCTTCTCCACCCGGAGGACCTGGCCGTCTGGGCCGCCAACGGCAAGCCGTTGGTCGCGCTGGTGCCCGAGTTCGACGACTACCTCCGCCCGGACGAGGCCCGGCAGCGGTTCGCGGCGGTGCCGCAGGCCGAGGTGGTGGGGTGCCCGGGGCGAAGCACCTCTGGGTGGGGGACGCCGAGACCGTCCTCGACGAGGTGGTCCGTCGGTGAACCCGGCGGTGCCGGTGCCGCTGCCCACCACCTGGGACGGCCCGATGGAGACCGGTGACGCCAGCACATACGCCGATCGGACGGTGGCCTCGTTCGCCGACCGGCCGGTCCCGGCCCGCCCGCGAACTGACCCAACTCCTGAGCTGAAGCCGGCCGGTGTCGCTGGCCGCCGATCCCTGAGCTGCCCCAACCCCTGAGCGGACCCGGGCCCGCGACCGGTCGGGTGCCGGCCGACCCGCGCCGGACCGCCACCCGGCCCGGGGGTCAGCGGCCCAGGGCGTCGATCGTCAGCCGGGTGGCCTCGGCGATCAGGGCGTCGTCGGGTTTCGCGTCCCGGACGTCCCGGCTGGAGAGCACGGCCATCACCACCGGGGCGCCTCGGCGGCCAGAGCACCGCGATGTCGTTCCGGGTGCCGAAGCCGGCCGTGCCGGTCTTGTCGCCGACCGTCCAGCCGGCCGGCACGCCGGCCCGGACCAGCTTGTGGCCGGTGGTGTTGCGGCGCAGCCAGTCGGTGAGCAGCGCGCGGTCCTCGGCGCTCAGCGCGTCGCCCAGCACGTACGCGTGCAGGTTGGTGGCGAGCGCCCGGGGCGTGCTGGTGTCCCGGTCGTCGCCCGGGGCGGTCCGGTTGAGGGCGGGCTCGGTACGCGCCGGCCTGGTCGTCCGGTCGCCGAGTGCCCGCAGGTGTCCGGCGAACCCGGGCGGTCCGCCGAGTTCGGCCAGCACCAGGTTGGCCGCGGTGTTGTCGCTGTACCGCACCGCCGCGTCGGCGAGGTCGCGCAGCGGCATGCCGGTGGTGACGTGCCGCTCGGTGACCGGGGAGTGCGGCACCAGGTCGTCCCGGGTGTAGCGGACGACCCGGCCGAGTTCCGCGGTGCTGGTCGCGTCCAGCAGGGCGGCGGCGGCCAGCGCCTTGAACGTGGAGGCGTAGGCGAAGCGCTCGTCGGGGCGGTGGACGACGGTGACGCCGGAACCGGTGTCGACCGCGTAGACGCCGAGCCGTGCCCCGAACCGTGCCTCCAGCGCACCGAACCCCGGGTCCACGGCCGGTGTCGACCCGGTGGTGCTGGTCGGTACCGGAGCGATGGCGTTGGTCGGTGCCGGAGCAGGGAGGCGGGTACCCCGTGCCGCAGGCGACCAACCCGAGGAGCCCGGCGGCGGTGGCACCCGCCACCGCCAGCCGAACGCGTTTCGTCGGATTCATGCCAGGAGTATCGGTTACTCCGACTCGACCGTTACCTTCGTCGGCTTCGCGCTGCGCTCGTCGGTGGTCGGCTTGGTCGGTCGCTTCCCGCCCTCACCGGTGCTGGTGATCTTCGTCGGGGTGGCACCGCGGCCTCCCTCACCGGGAACCGCCGCCACCGTCGGCTCACCGTCGACCCCCGAGCTGGCGGCCCCGCCGTCCAGGGTGGTCACCGGTTCGGCCACCGGCCGGGCCTTCGGCTTGCCGGCGTCGCCGTCGGCGGCGACCTCGGCGATCCGGCGGGCCTCCGCCTGCGCCCGGGCCGCCGACTCGCCGGCCTGCCGGACCGAGGTGTCCGTCTCGGCCAGCCGGGACCGCTCGCCGCCGAGCTGCTGACGGATCTCCTCCAGGGCCTGCTGGAGGTCGTCGGACTCCTGCCGGGACTGCCAGGTCTCCTGCCGCAGGTCGGCCAGCTCCTGCTGGGCCTGGGCGATCTCCAGCATCACCTGGGCCAACTGCTGCCGGCCGGCGGCGACCTCCTGCTGGGTGGCGGCCAGGTGCTGCTGGGTCGTCGCCAGGTGCTGCTGGGTGGTGGCCGCGTACTCCTCGAACTGCCGGCGGGACGTCACCATGTGCTCGTCGGCCTTGCGCCGCTTCGTGACGGCCTCCGCCTCGGCCTCGCGGAGCACCTGCTCGGCCCGCTCCTCGGCCTCACGGCGCAGCGTCGCCACCTCCTGCTCGGTGTCCCGGCGCAGCGTCGTGACCTCCTGTTCGGCGGTCTGCCGCAGGGCCGCCGCAGCCTGTTCGGCCTCCTGCCGGATCCCGGCCGCCCCCTGCTCGATCTCGTCGCGGCGGGCGGTGTACTCCCGCTCCAGCTCCTCGCGGCGGGTCGTGAACTCCCGGTCGGCGGTCTCCCGGCGCTGGGTCAGCTCCCGCTCGGCCGTCTCCCGCTGCGCCTTGAGCTCCTTCTCCACCCCGGCCCGCCAGGTGCCCAGTTCCTGCTGGGTCTGCGCGCGGGCCTGCTGGACGTACGCCTCGGTTTCGGTGCGCATCCGCTGCACGTACGCCTCGGTCTCGGCCCGGTTGCGCTTGGCCGTCTCGGCCGTCTGCTTGGTGAGCTGGTCCGCTTCCTGCTGGGCCTTGGCCCGGGTGGCCTGCGCCGCCTCGGCGGCCTGGTCGGTGAGTTTCTTGGCCTCCTGCTGGGCCTTGGCGTGCGTCGCCCGGCCGGCCTCGGTGGCCTGGTCGGTCAGGCGCTTGGCGTCCTGCTGCGCCTTCAGATGCACCTCTTTGGCCGCGTCGCGGAGCTGGGTGGCCTCCTGCTGGGCCTTGGCGTGCGCCTCCCGGGCCGCCTCGCGCAGCTTCGTCGCCTCCTGCTGAGCCCGGTTGTGGATCTCCTTGGCGGCGTCGCGGAGCTGGGTGGCCTCCTGCTGGGCCTTGGTCAGCGCGGTCTGCGCGGCCTCCCGGATCCGGGCCGCCTCCTCCCGGGCGGCGGTGACCGTCGCCTCCGCCTCGGCCCGTCGGGCCTTGCTGTGCTGCTCCTCCTCGGCCCGCCGGACGGTCAGCGCGAGTTCGAAGTCCTTCAGGGCCTTCGCGGCCTGCTCACGGGCTTCCTCGATGATGTGCTCGGCCGCCGTGCGCCGCGCCTCGATCTCTTCGCTGGCCGAGGCGAGGATGTCGTCGGCCTGTTCCTCGGCGAGGGTGAGGATCTGCTCCACCCGGGGCCCCAGATGCCGGAACGACGCCCGGTCCACCACGGCGTTCTGCTTACGCACCTGCGCCAGGTCGCGCTGGAGCACCTCCACCTGGCCCGCGAGCTTGTGGATGTGTGTGTACGCCTGTTCCCGTTCGGCTGTCAGCGCCGCGATCTCGTGCTCGGCACGAGCCACGTACCGGTCGACCTGTCGTTTCTCGTACCCCGCAGGGCGGACTCGAAGCTGGGCTCCGTGGTCACTTCCCCGCCGAGAGCGAACAGTTCCTCGCCGTGCGACATATCCCCATCCTCACACGGCTTCGGCCCCGGTGCGGCAATACGCACGGCGACGATGGGACCCAGTTCACCCGCGCGGGGGGAGGTGTCGATCGGCTTCGGTGGGCAGCGTACGGCGCGGGGTGCACCCGTTCAAGGTGACACCCCGCGCCGTACGACTCATGCCCCGATCGATGCGCGGGCCGTCAGCTGGACTTCTCCGCGGACACCGGCTCGGCGGCGGCCTCCTCGGCCTTCTTGGGGGCGGGCGTCTCGGCCTTCTGCTGCGGGGGCACGCCGGCACGATGCCGGCGAGACCGGAGAGCATCTGACCGAGTTGCGCGGTGACCGCGTCCTTCTGGCGGGTGAGGTCGTCGACCTCCCGACGCGCGGCCTGGGTGGTCAGCTCCGCCTCGGTGCGCGCCTCGGTGAGCAGGCGCTGCGCCTCGGCCTTCGCCTCGTTGAGGGTCTTCTCGGCCAGTGACTTGGCCTTGTCGACGGTGTCGGCGGCGGTGCGCTCGGACTCGACCCGGCGGGTCTCGGCGCGCTGCTCGATTTCCTTGGCGCGCTCCTGCGCGGCGCGGGCCCGCTGCTCGGCCTCGCCGACCAGCTTCTGGGTCTGTGCGACCTGCGCGGCGTGCCGCTCGGACTCCTCGCGCTCGGCCTTCTCGCGCCGCTCGGCGAGCTGCAGCTCCAGGGCCTGGAGGTCCTTGTCCCGCTTGTCGCGGGCGTCGGTGAGGAGCTTGGTCGCCTCGGCGCGCTTCTCCTCGGCCTCGCGGGCGGCCTTGGCCCGCTGCTGGGTGATCTCCCGTTCGGCGGTGGCGCGCAGGGTGGCCACCTCACGCTCGACAGTGGACTTCAGCTCGGCGACCTCGTGCGCGGTGACCGTGCGGAGCTGCTTGGTCTCCCGCTCGGCGTCGGCGCGCAGCGTGTCGGCCTCGCGGCGGGCCTGCACCCGGACCTCGGCCGCCTCCCGCTCCGCGGTGGTGCGGACGCCGCCCGCCTCCCGCTCGGCGGTGGCCTTCATCGCCGCCGCCTCGGCCCGCGCCTTGTCGGTGATCTCGCGGGCTTCGAGGCGGGCCGCGGAGAGGATGCCCTCGGACTCGCGCTTGGCCTCGTTGCGGTGGTCGTTGGCCTGCTCCTCGGCGAGCCGCAGGATCTGCTCGACCCGGGTACCGAGGCCGGAGAGGGTCGGCCGGTTGTTCTCCTCGAGCTGCTTGTTGGTCTCGGCGAGCTTCTGCTCCAGCGCCGCGAGCCGCTGCTCAGCCTGGCGGAGCCGACGCTGTGCGTCGTTCATCCGCTGCTCGGCCTCGGCGCGGGCCTGCTCGGACTGGGTCAGCGCGGCGGTCAGCCGTCCGATGAAGTCGTCGACCTGTCCTGTGTTGTATCCGCGCAGGCCAACGGTGAAATCCGGCTGGGAGTTCGCGTTATCGAAGAACGCGAGAGGGGAGGACTGCTGCTGGGCATTGGCCCATACTCGCAGACGCCCCGGGGTGCTTCGCAAGAGCGGTGCGGAGCTTTTTGTCCTCTTTACCTGGTCACCTCCCACGCGCTCGGTGGCCGGTACCGGACAGGCGATCTTGGCAGCTCCGGGCCGGGGTGTGCGGCGTACCTGGTAGACCGGAAAAGAACCGCCGCCCGCCGGGTCGCCGTTTTTCGGGTCACCGTCGGTATCGATCGATTCGGTGCCGGTCGAGCACCGACGAAAGCCAATGCCGGACACGCAATGACGATCCGGTTCCCCCGGAGGTCCTCGATGGCCGCCACCGGCCGACCGCGTCCGGCGCCGCGCGGCGGAGCCCGGCTCCGGGACCTCGATTCGATCGGTGGCCGGGGCCCCGGCCCGACGCTGAGCGGTGACCGGGGCCCCGGCGGCCACCTCAGGCGGGCTGGACCAGCTCGACGAGGACGCCGCCGGCGTCCTTCGGGTGGACGAAGTTGATCCGGGAGTCGGCGGTGCCCCGGCGCGGGGTGTCGTAAAGCAACCGCAGGCCGCGCTCGCGCAGCGCCGCGCAGGCCGCGTCGATGTCGGTGACGGTGTACGCGACCTGCTGCACCCCCGGCCCGTTGCGGTCCAGGAACTTCGCGATCGTCGACTCCGGAGTGAGCGGGGCGAGCAGTTGCAGGCAGCCACCCTCGGTGGTCGGGCCGACCGCCAGCATCGCCTCGCGGACCCCCTGCTCGGTGTTGGTCTCGGTGTGCACGCAGCGCATGCCGAAGGTTTGCTGGTAGAAGTCGATCGCCTTGTCAAGGTCGGCGACCGCCACACCCACGTGGTCGATTCGGCGGATACCGATGTCTGTGACGTAGTCCGCAGCGGGCTTGTCGGGGGAGATCTCTGCCATGGCGTTAGTCTGACCGAACAGTCGTTCGGCTGACCAGGCCGTTCGTGCGACCTCTCCGGCGCGCCCGGCCGCCTCCCGGCCGAAGGGCCGATCCGCCGCCGAGTCCACCCGGCCGACGTCCTCCGTTCCGGCGAGCCGTCGCCGCCCCACCCCGATCAACCGCCCCGTCGGCCGATAGTCGCCGGGTGACATCCGTCACACCATCGACACCTGCACGTAACACGCCCGGGGCGGCGGGGCATCGCCGCGCCCGGGCGCTTGACCGCCAACGGGAGGCGATCCGATGCTCACCGTAACCCCAGCCCATGCACCGCACTCGCACGAAATGATCCGCGCGTTCGTGCGGCACCTACAAGATCTTCGCCGCGCCGAGGCGACCGTCGACACGTACGTCGGCATGCTGGCCCGGCTCGACCGGACCCTCCCCGAGGGCCTCGCGTACGCGTGCGCCGACGAGCTGCGCGCGCAGATTTACGTTGAGGGCCGTAAGCCGGCCACGGTGGCGCTCTACCGGGCCGCAGCCAAGGCCTTCTTCGCCTGGGCGACCGACGAGCACGACCCGTGGCTAGATTACGACCCGTCCCGGCAACTGCCGCGCGCCCGGGTCCGCCAGCGCACCCCCCGCCCATGCACACACGAAGAGCTGGCCGACATCCTCGCCCGCGCGCAGGATCCGTGCCGGGTGTGGTACCTGCTCGCCGCCGGCTGCGGACTGCGGTGCGTTGAGATTTCCCGACTCGACCGCGCCGACGTCACCGAGCACGTGGTTTACATCCTCGGCAAGGGCGACAAGGAACGCACCGTGCCCACCCATCCGGCCGTCTGGGCGGCGATCCGCGACCTCCCAGCCGGGCCCATCGCCCGCCGGTACTACGACACTGCCCGCGCGAACCGCAGAGACGTCCAGGGGCGCGGAAACCGGCACCTCGCGGTACTCGGGCACCCCAGCGTCACGATGCACCGTCTACGGCACTGGTACGGGACGTACGTGTACCAGGCGGCGGGCGGGGATCTGCGTGTCGTTCAGGATCTGCTCGGCCACGCCTCACCGAACACCACCCAGGTGTACGTGGCCGCCGCGGCGGGGGCGGCGGCGGCTGCGGTGCGCGCCCTGCCACTGCCGGTCTGACCTGTCGAGAGGACGCCCTCATGACGACCATCGAGGCCTACGGCGAGCGGCTAGCCGAGCCGGGCGAACGGTGCACCTGCGGCCGCGCAGCCGTGAAGGTGTTCACCGGCGGACCATGGGGTGACACCGGCTACTGCGGTCTGCCCGACGGCGGGCAGCGCGGCCCGTGCACGTTCTGCGGCGGACCTCGGCACCAGGGACGGTGCCCTGTGTACAAGCTGCGGCCAGACGGAAGCTGACCGGCACACGACGAAGCGCCCCAGACCGCCACGGTCCGGGGCGCTTTCTCGTGTCGGGACTACCGGATGCGTCGCGGCCGGCGGCGGCGCTGGCTGGCCACCTCCGACGGCACACACTGTTCGGGGCGAGGCTCAAAGGGCACGGGGTCGGTGGCCGCCTCGATGCGCGGCCGCCGGTCCCGGGGAAGGTGTCCCATGTCCGCCACGATCACCACGTGCGCCCGTCCCCCGTTGATCATGTGCTGGGCGTCGTCCCAGGTACGCACGATGCCGGCGAATACGTAGCCGCATGCTTCCACTCTTTCCAGGCTGGGTGCCGCGGCGGCGGCGAACTCGGCCGGGTCGGCGATGCGGGCAGGTACGAAGACGACAGCGTGGTCCGGGGTGCGGTGGGGCATAGGGGTGTTCATCCTCCTTAGTCGCTAGTGGAGGATCCGATAGAACACCTCGTGCAGGCGTTGGCGAAAGGCCCAGGTCAGGTCCAGTTTCAGCGCCAGTTGATGCCGTTCTGTGATCCGGTGGCGGATGGGATTCCCGCGTGCTATGTGTCACTCGCTGTGGTCGGCGCGAGTGCTCATTGGGCACCTGTTGATCACTGAATGTTGATCACGCCGGCACGGTGTGAAGTGGAACGCCGCTCGTTACTGTGTGTCGGATTTCGTTCATGCCGTCACGTTTCACGTTCGGCGCGTTCCTCTACGAACACACCCCGGCCCGGCACGCCGTATGTGAGATTGCGCTGCCTGAGTACGATGTGGACCTTGTCGATCGTGCCCACCGAGACGGAGTAGAGCACGGCCAGTTGGCGGGTGCTCGGCAGTTCGGTGTGAGGCGGGTACTCGCCGGACTCGATGCGGGCGGCCAGGTCGTCCGCGATCTGAACGAAGGTCATCCGGCGGGGCATGAGGTCGGCTGTCTCCTGGGCATTGGGCGCCAGGAATTGCATCATCTGGACAACCGGGCAGCAATGCGTGCGACCACCTACCTATGGAGGTTGGGTAGGCTGCGGACAGTAATCGTCTGATGATCTTGCGTTAGATGAGGTGATCCGCGTGGTGCCTGACTATCGGTACGCCAGCCCGGGACCAGTGCCGGACGGCGACACCGTCCCCCAGCCGCCCCGGCCGGTCCAGTCGCCGGTGACCCGCCGGCAGTACGCCTCCGGGCTGGCCTGCGCGTTGATCGTCCTCGTCCTGGTCGTCGTCGGGATCGCCTGGTGAGCGCGCTGGTGGAACGGCTGCTGTCACCACCGGTCAACCCGGGAGGACGGCACCAGCCGGCCCGACCGTCGTGGGACTGCCAGGTGTGCGCCGGACCGTGGCCGTGCCCGGCGGGACGCACCGAGCTGCACGGCACGTTCGCCGGGGACAAGGTGGGGTTGTCGATGCACATGGGCGTTGTACTGCACCTAGCCGTGCACGAGATCTCGCCGGACGTCGACGGCCAGTTGTTCGGCAGGTTCGTGACATGGACGCGTTGACCCTCGGAGCGGGCGTGTGCCGCTCGGAGCCCACCACCGCCCAGCCGGTACGGTGGCCGGTGTGCGGGAGCCGGGGGCCTCCGTCGACCGTCCGCACCGGCCCTGAGCTGTACAGATACCGACCAGAGCAGGAGATCCCGTGCAATTGTCACAGGCCCTGGACGTCATCGAGGCGCTCCACCGTGCCGCCGAGCACCCAGACGTCACCGACATCACCCGGTACGGTCGGGACACCGCTCCGGGCGGCCAGTCTCCCGCCGGGGTCAGGATCTGGTACCGGTCCGGGTCGAGCACCATGCTGTGGGGCGAGGTACCGCACCGTGAGGCCGCGCCGGTGCCGCTGCCCGGCGAGATGCCGCCGCCGAAGCTGCGTGCAGCTCGCGGGCTCATGTTCGCCCATCATCTCCTCGACTTCGCCCAGCCGGACGTCTTCAAGTCGTGGGAGCTGTGCAGCCAGCCCGGCACCGTGGTCCCCGTGGCCGCCGCTCTCCGGATCACCGCCCGCGACGGGGACGTGATCTACCTGCGCGGCACGTCGGCATGCGGGCCGGGCGGGGCGGGCGGTGAGCCAGAAGAGGATCAATACCCGGACTACCACATTCCTGAAGGAGTCCGCGAATGGCACCTCAAAGTAAATGCTCTGTCTGCGGGGCGCGCGTAGGACCGCCCCCCGGCCGTCCCTGCCCACCCCACCAGCCGGAGGGCAGCCGGCGGATGTGCGAAGGATCCGGCCAGCCCACCACCTCCATGTGACGAGATGACCCGTCCCCAGCCAGGCAGGCCGGGGACGGGTTTCTTCCGTCTGCGTAACGCATCCGGCACCCATTGTGGACATCGAACGCTAGGATGCCGCAGGTGAGACGCCACGCTGCCGCCGCGCTGATCGCCGTCGCTGTACTCGCCGCCGCCGGCTGCGGCAGCGACGACCAGGACCCGCTCGCCGACCCGTCACCCACCACCGCCATCGTTGACCAGACGCCCGTCGACCCGGTGCCCACCACCGAGCCGCCGCTGGCCGGACCGGATGCCGCTCTGCGCGATCGGATCTACGAGGTCGGCACTGAGATTCAGGCCGGTGTCTACTCGACCACCGTGCCCGCTGACCACGGGCACCCGTGCTACTGGGCGAGGCTGCGCAGCTTCGGCGAACCAGACTCCATCATCGCCGAGGGCAACCCGACGCCGGGCGAGACGGCCCGGGTGACGGTGAAGTCCACCGACCGCGGCTTCAAGGTGTCGAACGGCTGCGAGTGGACCCGCAGCGACCCGGCGTGACCAGAGTTATCCACAGGCTCGGTCCACCGCTTGCCCCACCTCGGCTCGACCGGGCACGCTGACTGGGTCGACGCGGCCACTCTCCAGCCGCCGGCCACACCCGAGCGGCGGTGGGGCGGCCACGGTCAGCAGGCCACCGACGTCCGGCCCGGACAGCAAGAGGGCCGGCCGGGACACCACCTCCGAGCCCGGCCGGCCCACCCGCCGGCTCAGCATCACGGGGGGAACGCTGAGGCGGACGGGCTGGTTACCCACTATCGGCTTTCGTCGATTACGCCGCATCCGACGACCGGGCGGTGCCGTACCCCGCTCGGGGAACGGGCGGACACGACAAGACGGCCCCAACCTCCGCCAGGGAGATCGGGGCCGTCAGTCGTTTGGTCGGCGCTGCCCGGGGATCCACCGGGAGCACCGCGGCACGGAGTCTACCGGCCGGGACTGACGTCGCCGGACAGGTGGCCACCCGGCGAGGGGGCGCCCAGCCGCCGACCGTACTGGTCGCGGGGATCGGCGACTGGGGTCACCTGGCTCTGGACCAGGACGCCGCCGACCGCGCCGACGACCAGGGTCGCCAGGGCGAGCCAGGCCACGGCCTGGGCGGGGATGAGCTGGTCGAGGCCGGCGTACCCGGTGAGCGTGGTCAGGCCGGCCATGGTCGCGGCGTAGATGATCACCGGCCGTGGCCGGCGGGACGTCGTCGACATGGATCCTCCGATCAGGTGGCGAAACAGGAAGCCGCCGGGGTTACCGGCGGCTGGTCGTTGCTGTGCAGGTGTACGTCGGTGCGTCGTCCGGGGAGTCCGGGTCGCGGACGCACCGGTAAGTGATGCCGGTCGGTGCGGTCCACGTCCAGCTGGCCGGCGGCTCTCCGTCGGCGCCGTCCTGGCCGTCTTCGCCGGCGGGCCCGGCCGGTCCGGCGGGGCCCGCTGGTCCGGGTGGTCCGGCCGGGCCTGGCTGTCCGGCGGGTCCGGTGCCGCCGGCGGGCCCGGGTGGGCCGGACGGTCCGGGCCGGCCGGGCGAGCCGGTAGGCCCGGGTGATCCGGCGGGCCCAGCAGGTCCGGGGCTGCCGGTCCGGCCGTCGCGGCCCGGGTCGCCAGGTGGCCCGGACGGTCCGGGCGGACCCGGCCGGGGATCCCGAAGGATTTCGTCGGGCGGCGGGGCGACCGGGTCCAGGCCGGCGTCTTCGGCCTGGCGGCGCTGCTCGTCGAGCGCGCCGGCGAGCGCGGCGACCTGGACGCGGGACAACTGCACTTCGTGGGTGACCCAGCCGATCGTGCCGGCCGCCACGACGACCGCCGCGGTGGTGGCCACGGCGGCCGGCGACGGCACCCACCGGCGGCCGGTCACGTCGGGCTCCGGAAGGCCAGCAGGATCTGGACGATGAGGGCGAGCACCGGCAGCCCGACCATAGCGACCATGAATCGCCGGTCGGCGGTCCTCTTGTCGTCGGCGGCCTTCCTCTCCGTCGTCCGCTTCTCGTCGTCGGACTTCCTGTCCGCCGCTCGTTTCTCCTCGGCTGCGTCGATGGCCGTACGGAGCCCGGCCAGCTCACGTTCCATCACCAACATGCGCGTCTCCTGGCCTTTCTGCTCGGCCTGGTACACCTCGCGCAGCACGTAGCTGTCCAGGCGGCGGTGGATCGCTGTCAGGTCGTCGTGAACGTCCCTGCGCATCGAGTCCAGCCGTCTGGCCAGCTCCGCATTGGTGATTTCGTCCACCGGGACGCTCCCTTGCTACTGGTGTGGTCAGTCCGTCTCGGCGGTGACCACGGTGGGTCGCTTGTCGGCGGAGAGCCGCGCGGCCAGGACGTCGACGACCTGCCCGGCCAGGGTGTCGGGGATCGCCGCGGCGATCGCCTCCGGCGTGAGCACGGCCAGCAGCGCCGGGGCCAGGTCGGCGGCCAGCTGCCGCTCGTCGACCAGGTCCGCGCCGACCCGCGCGGCCGTCGCCCGGCCGGTCAGCACGATCTCGTTCAGTACGCCGAGGGTGCTCACGCCCTTGGGGATGCCACCGCCGACGTACTGCCAGGGCAGGGCGCGCATCTCCCGCGCGACGGCCGGGTCCTTCAGGATGGCCAGGAACTGCTTCGCATCCATGTCGTCGTCCTCTCCGAGCGCGACCGCGACGATGCGCTCCATCAGTTGCTTGTCCCGGCACTTCCGCCGGTCCAGGGTCAGGTGCCAGTGGTCCAGATGGCTGTCGTCGCTGCTGAACGTCGACCCGTCGGCCCGTACGCCGACGACGGTGCGGCCGTCCAGGGTGCCGATCACCTCGCGCACGCCGGCCAGCCGGCCGGACACGAGCGCGTCGACCAGGCGGCCGGTCTGCTCGACCATCAGCCGGCGGTTGCGATCGCTGCCCCACTCGCCGGGTACGAAGTCGATCCCGGCCAGGTGCCGCTCCTGCTCGGCGGTCAACCCGGACTGCACCGTGTACGAGCGGTTCGTGCAGTACTTCGACCACTTGATCCATTCCTGCGAGCGGTGTGCCCCGCCTAGGTGCCGGTTGTCGCCTTTCGTGCCGCACGCGGACCGGGGCCGGCCGGTGCGCCGACACAGCTCGTCGCCGAGCCAGTCCACCTCCGGTGTGGTGATCTCCCGGCCCCAGTACGGCTCGGCCTGCAACTGCGCGTAGGTCGGCATGGCTCTCCTCAGGCTTCCGGCACGACGTAGAACTGTTGGGCGAGTTGCTCCGGCGAGTACGGCCAGCCGTCGACGATCACCCACTCCGCGGTGATGGCGAGGGGACCGCCGCCGATCAGGGACAGCACCGTGAGCACCCCGTCGGCCTCGGACACGAGCTCGTAGCCACCCAGAGCGTTCAGCACCTCGGCGGCGTTGGTGCCGTCGTATCGGAGCGCCGGGTGCTTCCGCGTGACGTGCATTGGTCGCCTCCTATGCGACGTAGTAGATGCCGGACATGCCGAAGCTGTGCCCGTTGGCGAACGCGATCGGCGCGGTGTTGTTCCAGGCGCTCAACTGCTCCGTGGTGGCGTTGTCCCGGTACATCGAGACGAACGACTGTGCCGCAGTCGCCGCGTTGGCCCACCCGACCAGCCGATACAGCGCCCCACCCATCAGGCAGGTCGCTTGCAGGAGCGGGTCCGGGCCCCCAGCGACCGCCGGCACCGGCAGCGCGAACCGGTACTGGCCGGAGCCGTAGGTCGTGGTCGACCCGGGGCGCAGCACGATGCGGACCTGCACCGTCTCGGCGTCGAGGTACCGGTGCCGGCCGATCAGCGTCCCGTTGCTCAGCACCGGGTTGGTCGTCTGGGCGGTCCAGGTCGGCGTGTACGGCGTCCAGGCCGGCAAGTTGAGTCGGGCCGGGGTGAGCCTCATGCCGGAGGCGATCGGGATCGGTGCGGTCATCGGTCAGTGCTCCTCACGGGGCTGCCACGGCGGGGGTCCATACGTCCACCGGGGTGCCGGCCGGCCAGGCCCGGGCGACCCCGTTGACGTCTCGGGTGACGGTGTACGTCTGCGGGCTGGACAACGTCCCGGACTCGGCGGCCAGGGTCATGGCGGTCACGTAGTAGACGACCCCGGCCGGCGTAGCGCCGTCGTGCCGGGCCCGCATCGCCGCGAACTCGGCCAGCGCCGGGGCGGTCACGATCGCCTCGAGGGGCGTCCACACGCCGGCCGGCACCGCTGTGGGGGTGGGCACCGCGGTGGTCATGTACATGCCGGCGGCGTTGCGCCAGTCCACCGCCGGGCCCAGCGTCACCGTGCCGGCGGTGACGTACGCCCACATGACGGCCCGGTACCGGGCACCGGGGGTCACGTCGGCGTATGGCGCGTTGGCGGTGGCACCGCCGGACCCGCCGCCGGCGACGGTGATCTGAAGCGACCCGTACCGGGTGCCGGGCCGGGTGACGGCGTCCGTCCAGACGACCGACGCGGACGCCCCCGACCAGCCGTCCGCCCCGGTGAGGAACCACGGGTTGTCGTTGAGGACGATGCCCGCGGCGTCGAGGTCGACGCGCTCTCCGCCGACCCGCACAGAGATCGGGAAGTCCTGCGCCTCCGTCGTCCATGCCGTCGTGGAAGCGATCTGCACGGTTGTCGCCGACGCGGTGATGTCGGCCGCGAGGGCGGACCCGTCAGCGGGTGCGCGGGGTGCCCCGTCGGCGGTGGCCACGGTGTACGGGCCGGCCGGTGTGGCCGTCCAGTCCAGGGTCCGGTCGTAGGCGTCGAGGCGTTCGACGGTGCCCTGGACCATGAGCGACGCGGGCCCGGGCGGCAGCCATTCCGGTAGTCCGTCGATGTCGACGACGCTGCCGGTGTCCACGGCGGCGGCCTGCCTGGCCAGGGCCGGGTCTGCTGTCCAGGCGCTGGCGGTCAGGTCGACGCGGACGGTCGGGTAACGGGCCTCGTCCCACGTGCCGACGTGCAGCCGCCACCAAGCGGCGCTGGGCAGATGTTCGTCCGTGCCGACGTTGACGGTCAGGCTGGTGTCGTAGGTGCCAACCCCGGCCGGCGGGGTTTGGATGGACAGCGGCCCGGCCTCCAGCACCGCCCGCGCGGTCCCGCCGTCGGGCCGGCTCGCGGTGACGTCGTTGCGGACCTGGTCGTCGTCGTCGACCGGGTCGAACGGCGGCGCGAGGTGCCCGTAGTCCACCGCCAGGGGTTGCTGGTTGCACAGCGACCCGAGCGTCCGGTAAATCAGGGTGATCTGCTCGCGGGCCTCGCCGAGGACACCTCCGTCGGCGTCCTCGCACTCCCGTAGGAGGTCCAGAATGGTGACGGCCCGCTGCGGGCCCATCGCCGCCGACGGGTCCGGGCCGCGGGTGACGGCCACGGGGATGCCCTGCTCAGCGCAGAGCCGCGCGATCCGGTCGGCGGCCGTCTCGCCGGCGTGCGCACGCATCGCCTCCACGTGTCCGCTGATCGGGGCGGACGGCTGCCACACCGCGAGGTGCCCCATCTGGGGCATGCCCTCGATGTTCCCCGCGCTCTCGGCGGTCCACTCCTTGACGTTGGGGATGACGCCGGTGACCCAGCCGGGCGGATGCACCAGGTTCGGCGCGGAGAGCGTCTCGATCGAGCCGTACTCCCACCCGTCGATGTAGAGGCGGGCGTCGAGCAGGCCGGCCACCGTCTTGGCCTCGATCTCGATGAAGTGCGGCAATCCATCGAACAAATTGATGTCGGCCGACGGGATCCGGTACCCGTTGATGATCGTCACCGGATCGGCGGCGAACACGTACAGCTGGGTCGCCGTGGCCGACAGATTCCACTGCGTGTACTGGCCATCGCTGGTCGTCCAGCCGAAGAAGGAAGTACCGCTGGCGCCCCGGTCGCGCGGAAACACGGCGACGAGCGCCACCCGCCACGACTGCGTACCCGCTGCGGGCACCGGCGGCCGGCCGACCAGCACGCCACCTTCCGACCAGTCCGGCACCGGGGCGGACCCGGGGATGTCCTCGCCGGTGGCGAACCGGGGCAGCCCGGCGGCCGGGGCGGGCTGGCCACCGGTGCCCGGGACCTGGAACCTGCTGTATCCGAACACGGTCATGTTCGGCACGCCGGCGACGGCCGACCGGGCCGACGACGACCCGGCCGGGTCTTCGAGGGGCCAGTACGCCGTCGGGTTGGTGCGCGGCAGGCGCCGGTACAGCGCCGAGTCGAGGGGTTTGGCGCCCTGGCCGAGGCGGCGCAGGATCCCGGCGGCCTGGATCGGGGTCCACACGTCGGTGCCGGAGATGTCCCAGCGGGCCGGCCACGACGACACCTCCATGCACGCTCGCCGGTCGATGACCTCCAGGTCGTCGTAGCGGAACTCCACGGGGAGGGTGTTGGTGTTGCCGCCGGCGACGCCGGAGCGGATCCCGACGTACCCGGGGGCGGTCAGGCGGGTGTCCACGGCGGTGGCCTGCCAGCCGGCCGGCTCGCCGCCGGCGGCCGGGTCCCACACCTTGACCGCCAGCCGGTCGGCGACGCAGGACGCGCGCACCTTCAGTGGCTGCCCGGCGAAGAGCAGCCCCGGCACCGGCGTTGGGGCGACGATGGTGCCGCCGGTGGAGTGGTGGATCGACACGCTGACGACCTCGGCCGCCGACACCTCCATCCGGCACAGGTAGTACGTGGACAGGTCCTGGACCCGGAACATGATGTTCGCCGGCTCGACCGCCCCGCCGACGACGTTGGAGATGAACATGTCGACGGTCACCACGACCTCGGCGTCCACGATGGTCATGTCGGTGTAGTAGCTGGCGCGGAACGATGCCGTGGCCGGCACGTACGCGCGGGCCATCCCGCCGGACACGGACGCGTCGGTCGGGGCGACGGTGCCGCCGGCACCGAAGCTGGTCCAGTCCGGTCCCCACCCGGCGGCCACGGTCCGATCGTCGAACGCGTCGACGAGCTGCCGCACGCCGACGCGGACCGGGGTGTTCCGTCCCAGCAGCCCGTAGTAGACGCTGCGCGGGTTGCGGGGGCTGTACCGGCCGCCGGGGCTGGCGATGACCAGGTCCGCGCTGCCGTGCTCGGTCTGCTGTCCCTCGCCCCGGCGGCCGCGGCTGATGGTGATGCCACCGCCGGAGTCGGCAGACCCGAGGCGGACGTCGTCGGTGATGTCGACCCAGCCCAGCACCGGGCCGAGGTACAGCTCTACGACGACGTCCTGCGGAGACTGCGTCACGGCCCGTCCTCCTATCTGCTCGTGCCCAGCACGACCTGGACCTTGCCGCCGCGACTGCGGATGGCCCGGCGGAGGATCTCCACCAGCAGGTCGTCGAGCCGGGTCCCGCCGGAGTGGATCTCCAACACCGTGGTCCCGCCGGCGGCGCCGACCTGCGACAGCGGGGTGACCCGCGCGCCGGCCGGGAAGTCGACGACCTCGGGCTCTCCGCCGTCGCCGACGATCGCGGCGCCGCCGTGCGGCAGGTAGCCGCCCCGGGCGAGCATCGGCAGTTGCGGCATGGCCCAGCCCATGCCGCCGATGCCCGGCACCCAGGACGGCGTAGTGAACGACAGCTGGCCCACCGAGCGGTTCCACCACGACGCGATCATGTTGAAGCCGGCTTTGAACGGGGCGGCGAGGATGTCGCCGACCTTGGCCAGGCCCCGCAGCAGCTTCCCGGGCAGGCTCAGGTACCAGTCCAGGGCGCGGCTGCCGGCGTTGGTGATGCCGTTCCAGGCCCCGAGGATCCAGTCCTCCCACAGGGTGTGCACGAACCAGTCGCCCACGGCCTCAGCACCCCGTTTGATGCCGCTCCACGCCCAGTCCCACGCCTGCTGGAACCATTGCGTCTTCGTTGCGATCAACACGATGACCGCGATCAGCGCCAGGATCCCCAGCACGATCCACGTGGTCGGGGACGCCATCTGCGCGATGTTGAGAGCCCACTGCTGGACGGTGGCCACGACCATCGCCGCGCGGGCCCGCAGCATCGCCCCGGACAGCGCGTTGATGCTCCACACTGACCTCTTCGTGGCGGCGTCACCGGCGGTGGTCGCGGCCGTCGACGCCGCGGTGGCCACCGTGGCGCCCCGCTTGCCGGTGGTGTTGGCGGTCAGGGCGGCGGTGTGCGCGTTCAGGGCGGACCGCATCCCCCAGTTGGCGGCGACCTCGGCCAGTCGGATCGGCAGGGCGATCACCGAGGCGATGTTGGCGGCGGTCTGCGCGGACCGGGAGATCACCCACCCGGCCGCCACGATCGGCAGGATCTTCGCCAGGGTGTCCAGGTGCCCGGCGGCGAAGCTGACCACCTCGCCAGTGACGTTCAGCCCGTCGTTGAACGTGTCGGCGTGGCCGGCGATCACCGGTAGGACCTCGCCGACACCGGTCAGGATCGACCGGAGTGTGGTCAGCACCTCCCCGACGCGCTGCTGGCCCTCGGCGGACTCCAACCAGGCACGCATCGCCGCGCTGCCCTGGACCAGGAAGTCGAGGGTGGATCCGCCGTTGTCGCCGGCGCCGACCACCGCCCGCACCGACGCGACGACGTTCCAGGCGACCTCGCCCAGCTGGCGGAGCACGGTCAGGCCGGTGGACATCCACCGCTGCGCGTCCCCGGACTGGCGAGAGGCAATCGCCCACTGCTCGAACCGCGTGGCGAGGGTGCCGACGTCGCCGGCCATGCCGGGCAGGAACCCGGACCCCACGGCGGCGAACTGAAGGAACCCGTTCACGATCGGCCGGACGGCTGCGGCCAGCCGGTCCGACGACGTCGCGGTGTTGTCCAGGATCAGGTCGACGTCCCGCACGGTGTCCCGGGTCTGCGCCAGGCCGAGAGACTGCCGAATCGCGGTGTTGAAGGCACCGCCCATCCGACCCAGCCACGACGTGACCCCGGGCAGGTACAGGCCGGACAGGTCCCGCAGATCCCCGGCGACGCCGGCGAACGTGCGCTGCTGACCGACCCGGGCGGCGCCCTCCCACGCTGGCTGGAGGTCGCGCAGGGTGGTGATGACCGCCCGGCCGGCCGGCGACAGCCGGTTGAGTGCCTCGGTGGCCGGGTCGATGGCGGCGGCCGCCGACGTCGACGCCTCCCGCACGGCGTCCAGGGCGTCCGCGACGCGCTGGGCGGCCTGGTCGACCTGCCGCTGTGCCTCGGCCTGCCGGTCCAGTGCGGCCTGGACCTGGTCGCTGCCGTCCACCCCGACCCGGCCGGCGTGTTCCTGTTCCCGCGCGAGGTCGCTGACCCGGTCGCGGACGTTGGCCAGGGTCTGCTCGGCCCGCCGGTAGGCCCGTTCCGCGTCGTCGATGCGCTCCAGGTTGCCGCTGCTGCGCGCCTCGGCCAGCTCCCGCTCGGCGTCGCTGACGGCGTCGACGGCGTCCTCTTCGTCGAGGCGCGCGTCGGCGGCCGCGCGGGACAGATCTTCGAGCCGCTCGACCTCGTCGGCGCGGGCCCGGGTGACCGCTTCCTGCGCGGCCTGGGCGGCGCGCTGCGCGTCGGCCAGGGCCTGCACGGCGCTGCGGTGCTCCCGCTGGGCGGCGGTGACGCGCCGGGCGGCCGCCGTCGCCGCAGACCCCCCGGTCGTGGCGGCCCGGCCGGTGGCGTCCCACGCTTCGCCCAGACCCATCGTGACCGCCGTGCCGGCGAGCACCGTGGCGGTGGTGGCCGCCACCGCGCCGGGCATGAGCCATACCGCGCCGGCCGCGCCGGTCACCGCCGCCGCGAGGGCGATGCCGTGCGCGGCCGCCGAGGCCATCGCCCCACCCATCACCACCGTGCTGGCGGCGCTGGCGAGGTTCGCCGCCCGTACCTGGCTGGCGGTGCGGGTCAGCAGCGCCGACACACCCCGGTCACGGCCGACGGTGTTGAAGACCAGGCTGGTATCCGACACGGGTCACCTCCCTGGTCAGGTGGAGTGCTTGCGCATGTCCTCGCGGGCCTTGTCGACCTGCGAGCAGCACAGCTCGAACTGGTCGACGGTCAGCCGGTCCTGCTCGGACGGAGGAATGTGCAGCAGCGCGGCGATGTCTACGGCGTAGTCGTGTCGCCGCTCGGCGAGGCTTCCGCTTTTCCCGGGGGGTCCTCCGGGGCCTTGGCCAGCTGCTGACGCAGCACCATCAGCGCCGCCATCCGGTCCTCCGGGGAGAGGTCCCCGTCTGGCACGTTCTCCAGCTCGGTGATCGCGGCCTCCACCTCGCTCTTGGTGCGCTCCAGCCGCAGCTCGTCGTCGTAGAAGTCGACGTCGCTGTACTTCAGGGTCGGGTGCTGGCGGCGCAGGAACGTCCACAGCAACGCCCGCCGTGCGCTGGTCTGGCCCTTGAGGAGCGCCACCTTGAAGTCACTGCCGTACGCCAGGCCGGTGTGCCGGTCGATGGCCTCCATCTCCATCACGCGCAGCCGGCCGGGCTTGTACTCCCACCGCTGCTCTTCGCCGCCCTCCGGCGCGTAAACCAGGTACATCAGGACCTCCGTGAGATGCGTCGCGCCCGGTCGTCCAGGACGCGGGCGGCCGCCGCCCGCAGACGCGGACGCAGCGGCCGTAGGGTGTCGTCGAACCAGCCGGGCCGGCCGACCTGGGTGACCCAGACGTCGTAGTTGCCGCCGACCGGGTGCCGCCAGCCGCGCCGGGCGTTGAGCCGCTTCGGAGCGCTGGCGAATCCCCGGACGTCGGGGGTCTTGCGGGCGCGGATCCGCGCGCCGGCGCGGCGGCCGTCGAGCCGAACCATCGACTCGACGCCAGCGGCCACCGCCTGGCGCAGCGGCTCACCGGCGTGCTCCACCCCGCCGGTGGCCATGCTCATCAGCGCGCCACGTACCGCCGTCACGCCGGGCTCCAGAGCGGCGTGCAGCGCACCGGCCAGGTCGGTACGCCACTCGGTGTCGGACGCCTCCTCCTCGAGGGCCCGCGCCACGCGGGTGAAAGTCCGGTGGTCGGGCTCGATGACGACGGCGTCCACCGGTCAGGCCGTCGCGCGGGTGACCGGCCCGGACGTCGGCCACGTGTAGGACGCCTCGTTGACGTCGCCGGGCGCACCGGCGATCGGCGTCCAGTTCTTGATCAGGATGCTGCCGGTGTACTTCGGGTTCGACGTGCCCACCACGGCGTTGGACGCGCGCACCTCGAACGGCACGACCGTGCCGAACAGGGGCCACATCACGCTGTCGAGCGCGGCCGCCGCGAGGTCGTTCTTGAAGGTGACCGCCAGCCCGCCGGACGCCAGACCGCCGGCCACCTCCTTCCAGCCGTTGGACGCGAAGGTCGTGACATCCTTCTCCTCCACCTCCATGCTCAACTCCGCCTTGCTGGTGTTGGCCGAGCGGTCGGATCCGTTGAGCGCCACGTACGCGGCCTTGAGCACCATGATCGGCATGGCGGGTGACTCCTATCTGTGAGGCTCAGGCCAGGCCGAGCGCGACGACGAACAGGAAACTCGGGGTGGTCCCGGACACCGTCCAGGTCGCCCGGTAGTAGGTGTCGGTGATCGGGCCGGCCAGGCGCAGCGTTTGCCCGCCGGCGACGGTCGCCGCGGTGAAGGTCAGGCGGTCGGTGGGCGTGGCCATGCCGGCCGCGTCGTCCGACTGGATCGTCACCGTCACCGACGGCGTGGCGGTGCCGGCGATCGACAGCACGTGCAGCGTGGCGACCAGTTCCCCGCCGGCCGGCAGCGCCGGCAGTTGCACGGCCGCGCCGTTGCCGGTGGCGGTGCGGGCGGTCCCCGGCGGGTGCAGCACCACACCCCGGCCGACCGGGTACGACGACGACCAGGCGGCCGACCACGGGGCGATGTCACCGGGCGCGCCGAGCAGCTGGTAACTGCCCTGGAGAGCCCGGGTCACGTAGGCGGGATCCCCGACGGCCGCGCCGCGCGGGCAGATCGTCCACGCGGACATGCCGCCCAGCGCCGCCCACGCCGCGTCGTCCACCAGGCCCGGGTCGCCGGCCTGCCAGAACCCGGACGCGTTGCCCTTGCTGGACTTCAGGCCGGCTACGACCTGCTTCCACACCCGGTCGGTGGCCGGGTCGTAGGACCCGAACGTGGTGACGTCCTTCTCTTCCGCCTCGGGACTGATCTCGACCTTGTTGGCCTGGCCGGTCATGTCCGCCGCGCCGGCGAAGAACCGCACGTTCTTGAGGATGTCGGCCACGTCAGTCCTCCTCTCCGACGATCCGGACGGTCCACTCCGCCCCGTAGAACCAGTCGGTGCCGACCTGGTAGGCGCGGTGGCCCTGGACGCGGGTCACGTGCAGGTCGTGGCAGGCCCCGCCGAGGGTCTGCGGGACGCCCGGGTCGCCCTCGATGCCGTACTTGACCGACGTCGGGCCCGACCGCTTCATGAACTTCTTGAGCAGCGCCTGGCCGGCCTTGTCGTCGGCGCGGGACACCAGCACCCGGCACCCGGCCGTGAGGAGATCCAGCCCGCCGTAGGTCTGGTCGTAGTCGAGGGTCAGCTCGGTGACGTACGCGTGCGGCACGGAGACGGAGTCGGGCACGAACGCGTCGGCGCGCAGAATCCCGTCGACGCCGGCGAGCAGCTCGGCCAGGCGGGTGGTCACCAGCTCCAGGTCCACGGCTACTCCGCCCGCTTCGGCGGCCGCCGCGTTCCGGTGCCGGCCGGCTGGTCGACGGCCACCGGGGCCGGCGCGTCGACGTCGGCGTCGGCGTGCTCCTGGTCGACGTCGACGAGGTCGACCTGGCGGACCCAGTAGGAGATCTGCTGCTCGACCGCGACCAGGGCGTCCTGTTCGCCGGCGGCCCGGTGGGCGTCGCGTTCGGTGAACAGCCGCAGCAGAGTCTGGTAGGCGATCAGCTCCTGGTCGACGCGCTGCACCTCGGCGTACCGGCCGGCCGCGAGGTGCTCGGCCCGCTGCTCGTTCAGGCCGGTGATGATCTGTTCGACGGTGGGCACAGCGGCCCTCCTCTCGGGTCAGGCGAAGCCGGGCAGGACGTACGGTCCGACCAGCTCTTCCACGTCGGGGTCCCAGCGGGACAGCCGCACCGCGCCCCACTCGGCGGAGCCGACCACCCCGCCGGGGCTGTCCTTGCGCATGTAGAGCCGGTTGGCCAGCAGCAGCGCGGCACGGCTGATCTCGTCGGGCACCGCCGGCCAGCCCCACCGGGCGGTGACCCGGACCCGGGGCCCGGCCCAGTAGCCGCCCGGCGGGGCGATCAGCGTGGTGATCGGCTGACCGGTGGCCAGCGCGTTGTCCGGGCCGGTGTCGTAGCCGGTGACCGGCGACCACGCGCTGCCGGTCCCGGATTCCACGACCAGGTCGGCGATGTCGCCGATGTCGTCGACGAGCAGCAGCCCGTCGACGGTGGTCCGCCCGACCACCCCGAACGTCCGGGCGGTGGCGTTGTCGTCGAGCGCGAACGCCCCGGGCGGCCGGCCGGTCTTACGGTCGATCTGCCGGCACGCGGCGGTCAGCGCCTGGGTGAGCGCCTGGTCGTCGTCCTCGGCGGTGATCTTCCGGGCTGCCTTCAGCTCCGGCAGGGTCGCGTACAGGGTGCTCGCCACGGTCGCTCTCCCCGGGGGCTGGTCAGGTGGTCTGCTGCGGCGGGACCTGCCGGCCGGACGGCGCCCGCAGCGGCTCACCCTTGGCGTTGCGGCCACGCAGCTTGAGCTGCTCGTCGACCTGGCTGATGCGGTCGGTGTAGCGCTTCTTCTTCGCGTCGTCGGTGGCGGCCCCCGCCGCCCGGGACAGGCCGGCCCGCTCGTCGACCAGCGCGGCGATCATGCCGTCAGGGTTCGGGTCGTTGATCTTCTTGTCGTTGTCGCTGCCGCTCATGGCGGTACCTCCCAGTGGGTTGGTTCGGGCATGGGTACGGCCCGCCGGCCTGGGCGGTCGGCGGGCCGTGAGGCGGGTCAGGGTCAGGCGCCGGTGAAGGTCGGCGTGACCAGGCCGGTGCCGGCGATCTTGCGGGCGTGCGGGTACCGGGCGTGGGTGTAGGCGTAGTAGCCGTACAGCACGAGCACCACGGCGAGGTTCTCGGCCTTGGGCTGCTCGGCGCGGATGTACATCGGCGCGTTCGGGTCTTCCCAGAGGTGGAACTCGTTGCGGTCGCCGAGGTAGATCTCGTCCTCGTTGGTGCCCGCCCCGAGGTTCGTGGCGATGTTGTTGTCCACGATCACGGGGGTTCCGTTGGGCAGGATGCCGCGCACGCCGCGGCCGTAGGCGGTGGCGTAGTTCGCGCCGAGGGTCTGCGCCACGATGCCCGGCTGGGTGATCATCGGGTAGGACGCGCCCATGGCGTTCTGCATCCAGTACCAGCGACGGGAGTGCATGACCGCGAGGTTGTCGCCGGACGCCTGGTCCAGCAGCGCGGCCTCGACGCCGGACAGGCCCTCGATGACCTTCGGGTACAGCTCGGCGACGGTCGGGGACGCGTCGGTGTAGGCCACGGTGGTGGCCACCGCCGACAGACCGGTGGACGCCTGGTTGAGCAGCTTGCCGTCGAGGTTCGTCGCGTACCGCCGGTACAGGTCGTCGAGCACCACCTGCTCGACGCCGGCACCGCGCTCGACGGCCTGCCGGGAGATGCTCTGCCGGCCGCCGGCGGTCTGCACCGGAATCTGCAGCACGGTGTCGTCCATGTCCTGCTCGGCCACGGCGGCGTTCTCCGCCGACTGGTTGTCGACGCTCGACGACGTGGTGATGCGGGAGATGTTGACGACCATGCCCTGCGCCGGCAGGTCGTGGTGGCGGATCGCGTCGGCGAACGGCCGGTTCGCCGCCACCGCCGGGGCGTACATGTCGGTCAGGTACTGCGGCACCACCAGGCCACCGAACGCGCCGGTACCCACCGCGCGGATCTGGTCGCCGCGCTCGGCGCGTTCCTCGGCCATGTGCCGCTCCAGCCGGGTACGGGCCTCGAAGTCGCCCATGAACTGGGCGACCACGTCCGCCTGGAATCCGGCGCCGCGCCGGTCGGTGTCGGGCCGGTAGGTGCGCTCCTCGGCGCCGACCCGGGCGACCCGGTCGTACGCCGGCGCGCGGGTGCCGGTCGGGGACGTCCGCGCGGACAGGGCGGCGACCTCCTCCTCCCGGCGCTGCTCCTCCTCCAGCTCGGCCAGGGCCTCCTGGCGGCGGGTCACCTCCGCGTCGGCCGCGTCGCGGGCCTGGCGGCGCTCGGTGACGGCCTCCTCGGTCAGGTTGGGGTCGGACCGCAGCGCCATCAGCGCGTCCTGCGCGCCCTGGCGGGCGGTGATCGCGGTACGCAGCTGCTCCTGCGCCTGCGCGATCATCTCGGCGAGCGTCATGCTCGTCCTCCTTGGGTGGTGAGTGATCGGGGACGCCCGTCCAGGTCAGACGGCCACCCGAGGCCGTGGCGCCGGGTGGGCTCGTGCGAGGCAGAGCAGGGCGGGATACCCGGACGGCGGGATGCCGGCCGGGAAGAGGAAGGGGCGGCGGTCAGCCGCCGGCGAGCGCGAGCTCCAGCAGCGCGCGGGCCCGCGACGACACCGGCCGGGCCGGCTGGCGCAGGGCGGCGTCGGTGGAGGGGTTCGCGCCGTACCCGACGATCGCGACGTCGCCACGGTGCAGGTCGACGCGGTCGATGCGGTACTCCGTGTAGTCCGGCGACCAGGTGCCAGCCTCGATCCGGAACGCGAAGGACATCTCGTCGACGAGCTGGGCGCGCAGCTTCGGCGCGATGTACGCCACGTCGACGTCGGCCGGGTCCAGGCGGGCCGCCACGGCCAGGCCGACGTCGTCGACCGTCAGGTCCAGGGTGCCGGTGGTGGTCCGGGCGATGCGGCGCAGCTGGTCGTGACCGAGCACCAGCGGCACGTCCAGGTCCGTACGGGACAGGGTGGTGTCGAACGCCCCGGCGGAGATGACCTCCGAGTAGGGGCCGTACCAGTCCCACATCTCGTACGCCCGCTCCGTCACCGAGGCGTGCCCGGTGAACTCGAGGGAACCGCCGTCGCCGGCGGCGGCGCGCAGCTGCACGCCGGCGAGCGCGGCCCGGACCACCGCCCGGGATCCGCTCTCCTCGGCGCAGCGCCGCTGGGACGGCCGGTCCGCGCGCTGCCGCACCTGCTGGGCGCGGGCGGCGGCCGCAGCCGCGCGGGTCATCGTCGTGGTCATGACTTCGCCTCCGTCGGCTGCGTGCGGGGTGCTCCGTAGACCGCCGCGAACTCCGCCAGGTCGGCGTCGGTCAGCGGGGGCCGATCGTCCAGGGCCCGGCCTTCCGACGGCGTCAGTTGGCGGGAGTCCAGGCGGGTCTTGATCGTCTCGGCGCGGGCCTGCGGGTCCATCGCCAGCAGCGCGCTGCGGTTGAGCTTCACGTACCGGGTGCCGGGCACCAGCCGCCCGAGCGCGGTTTCCCGACGGGTCACGGCCGGACCCAGGTTCATGATGAGGAACTGGAGGTTCCGCTGGGTGATCGTCGCGTAGGTGATGCTGCCGGTGGACACGGCCGCGTCGATCAGGTCGGCCGGGCAGCCGAAGAACCGGGAGATGTCCGTCAGGCCGAACTGCCGGGACTCCAGGAACTGCGTGTCGTTGGCCACGGTCTGGATCGGCTTGTACTCCCAGTCCTTGCCGTGCACGAACAGGTCCCCGGACGTCACCGCCGCCCGGTAGTGGTCCTTGGCGATCTGCGCCTCGGTCTTGTTGATCGTCTTGGCGGTGTTGACCAGCTCCGCCATCGGGATGGCGGACCCGCCGAACCAGTCCACCGCGAACCGCTGCGCGGACGCGGACTCCTGCAACGACAGCGCCGCGTACGCCACCGGTGACAACCCGAGCGGCAGCCCGGCCACCGTGAACTGCTTCTCGTGCCACACGTCGGCCAGCCGGTCCCCGGTGTACGGCGTGCCGGCGATCCGGATCTCCGTGATCGTCGAGCCCTTCGCCCGGACCACGACGTCGGAGAGCGCCACCAGGTCGATCCGCGCCGGCAGACCCAGCGCGGTCCGCTCGGTGACCAGCCCGAAGCAGTTGCCCGCCCGGTCCAGGTCGACCTGGCTGGAGTACAGCCACTCCTGGATGTCGACCCGCTCACCGCCAGGGTTGACCAGCACCGGCGGTTTCGGCACCTCCACCTGCACACCCTGCACCCGCCGGTACACGTCCACCGGCATGGTCGAGAGCAGGTCCGCGCGCAGCCGCAGACACGCCCACACGGCGCTGTGCCGCATCGCCGAGTCGTTCGTCACCGCCGTGGTGTTCGTCCGCGCCGCGCGCCGCTCGCCGATCAGGTCCTGCGGGCTGGTGATCGACGCGGCCCGCCTCCACAGGCTCACCGGGTATCACCCCCGGCACGACGGCGACGCGGGGCCGACCGGTCCGCCCGCCACGATCCGACCAGCACCACCACGGCGGCCACGATCAGCCCCGGGCCCGCGCCGAGCAGACTCGCCACCGTGGCGGCCACGCCGGCCGCGAGCAGCAGCAGCCCCAGCACGTCCAGGACGGTGGTCACCACCTCGTGCACGCGATCACCACCCGTCATCCGAAGGAATCCGCCACGTCGTAGTCGTCATCGACGGCCAGGTGCTTGCGCGTCTCCAGCGCGTACAACGCCTGCCGGGCCGCGTTGAGCGTGACGATGTTGCCGGCCTTGCGGTCGAGCACGAACGAGTCCCCGACCGGTTTGGTGCGGGCCACCTTCCACGCCTTGGTCAGCGAGTCCTGACCGGCGTGCCGCAACGTGCCGACCCGAACCCGGTTGAGCAGGACGGCGGTGTACGCGGCGGCGTCCTGGACCGTCGGAGAGGCGATCTGCCCGCGCTCCGGCTCTCCGCTGGGCAGCACCAGGCCGTTCTCGGCCAGCGGGTCCTTGAGCTGCTTCGCCGGACCGCCGCCGACGTCGACGCCCCACCCGACCGGCTTCCACGTCTCGTTCAGGTCCCGGGCCCGGCCGGGCACCCAGTCGATGCCCGGCCGGTACTCGATGACCCGCAGGTACCGGCGCTCGTCGGCGCCGATCCACGCGGCCACGATCGCGGCCTGGGTGCCCTGCCAGTCCGCCTCGATACCCATCGCCAGGGGCCGGTCCGGATCCGGCCGCAGCTCGTCGCCGAGCGGGTCGACCAACTCGTTCCACCGCGCCAGCGGCGGCATGTTCGGATCCGCCGGGGGTTTCGAGCCGCGCCGACGGTTGAGGTAGGCGCGCTCGAAGTCCTCCACGGTGGTGGCCTTCGCCAGTTCGGCGCGGATCGTCTCCACGGTGACCGTGTGCCGCCACCACTGCCGACCGTGCTCGTCGACGCCACACACGCACGGCCCGCCCTCAATCGGACACAACGCCGGCATGCAGCTCAGCCACGTCTGCGGGTCATCGTGCGGGTCGTCCAGGTTCGACCACTCGAGGTAGCAGATCGTGTGCTGCTGCCCGGACTCGGCTACCTGTCGGCCCAACTCGACCTTGGCGGCCAGGTACGTGCTCTTCTCGGTTCCCTCCGTGCTCACCCGCCAGTGCTGCGGGGACCACCGGGTCAACATCGCCGGGCTGAACGCCTGCTCCAGGCGGGAGTCCTCGGCGTGGAAGAACTCGTCCTCCACACCCAGGTCCAACGTCTTGCCGTGCGCGGCGTCCTCGGTGTTGGCGGTGATGCCGTCGATCGCGCCGGTGTCCCACAGCAGCGCCTCCAAGCCGCCACGCAGCCGGACACGGAACCGGCTGGCCAGCGGCGAGCGCTCCAGGATCGGCAGGTGGTCGTCGATCAGCTTCTCTCGGGCGTCCTGGCGTTTCTGCGCCGCGTAGAGGATCCGCTGTCGGCCGACCTGCTGCGGGGCGTGCCGCTTCGCCTCCTTGGTGAACGCCAGCGCACGGTGCGACTTCACCCCGAGCACGATGGACGTCTTGCCGGACTGGCGCGGCTTCAGCAGCGTCACGTCCCGGTACGCCAGCGCCTGGGTGCCCGGGTCGACCTCCAGTGCGACGTCAACGGAATACCGCTGCGCTGGCATCATCGGCATGCCCAGCTGGGCGGAGATCCGCGCGATCGACGTGCCGTAGGTCTTCCGGGACGGGTCCCTCAGCGTGCCGATCCGGGGCGGGCAGGTAAGCCCGTACGCGGCGTAGATCTCCGCCCGCGACATCCCCGGCCACAGCCGCACCGGGTACGGCTCGTACGGGTCAGGACGGGCCGTACTCCTCGTCTTCGTCCTCTGCACCCTGGCCCTCCCAGATGTCCGCGAGCGTCGCTCTCAGCTCCTTGGACACCGCCGCCGTGGCCATTCCCGCGCCGTCGTCAAGCTGCCGCGCCAGCCGGTACGCGGCCGCCGCGAGAGGGGCTTCCCGGCCGTCGAGGTCGCCGAGCTCCTGCACGGCCTGGCGGGTTGCGTCCTCCACCGGCCCGCACTCCGGCGGCGTGGCCACGTCCGCCCCGAACCGGTCCCGGTGCGCGCCGAGCAGTTGTCGGACCGGCACCTCGAGCGCGGCAGCGAGCCAGAGCAGCTCGTCGACGTCGACGGCGCGGCGGCCGGACTCGACGTTGCGGTACGCCGCGGTGGTGAACGACTCCGGCGCACCGGCTCGGCGGGCGGCGGCCGCCACCTCCTCGCGGGTGGTGCCCTGTGCACGCCGCGCGGCGAGGATTTGCGCGGTGATCTCGGCGCTGATCGGCTCGCTCACCTGGGGTTCCTGACGGTCCATGCGGCCCCTCCCCCCGTTCCCGGGAGAGATTTTTTGCTCACCTCGGCGAGGGGCCGACAGCCACCCCGCCCCTAAAAAGCCACGGCGTTACCGCTCTGACCTGCGCAAACGTTTCGTCCAGGTGGGATCACCAGGCCGGTGACGTCACCCACGCCGGCGGATCCGGGTCGCCCACGCCCCGCACCTGGTTGCAGTGCTGCCGACACGTCGGGCAGCCACCAGGCGGACCATGCGACGGCCGCCAGTTCCACGTCTCCAACCGACCACGCCGCTTGGACCTCGGGATCGCGTGGTCGATCTGGTTGGCCCCACCATGCCGGCAGATCCAACACACCGGGTGGTCCTCCAGGAACTGGAGACGCAGCCGGCGATACGCCTGGCTGTCCTCGGTATGCCGGCTCACCGGGAGGTTCCTCCCCGGACACGACGAACGCCCCGGGCGTGGGCCACGGGGCGTTCGGGAAGCTGGGCAGACTACGGGTACTGCAACTGCCGGACAATGTACCGCACCGGATGATCACCGGCCCACTCAAGGATCACGGCCGCCACTCCGACCGGTAGCCGGACCGGTCGGCGTACGGCAGCGCGAGCATGCGCAGCAGGTCGTCCCAGACGCCACCGGTTGACGGCTGGACGATGCCGCGGACGGAGTTACCGCGCAGCTCGAATTGCGTCAGCAGCCGCCGCTTGGCGTCGACCTCGGCCAGCACCCGGGCCGGGTCGTGGCGTGCCATGTGTGCGCCATCCGACCGGGTGCCTACCGGTATCCACTGCTCGCACTCGCCAGCGTCGTCCTGCTTGGTGACTACTACCTTGTCCTCGGTGTACCAGCGCCAGTTCGGCTGATACGCCGCCCTCGCCAGCCGCTCGTCGTCGTCGAGCTGCTGGCGAATCCAGGTCACCAGGTCATCCACGAGTCACCTCCCTACTCGCCATCATCAGCCGGCCCCGCAGCCGCACCGACGCCTCGGCGGGCCCGGCCTCGAAGACGCGCCAGCCCTGCGACGGTGCCTGCTCCACGGCCTCCCGGTCGACGGCGACCGCCAGGTCCACGGGTTCGTCCCCGTCCGGGGCCAGCTTGAAGGTCCACGTGGTGCCATCGGTGTCAGTGATGACTACCTCGGCCTTGCTCACCTTCGCCTGGTGCGTGGTGCCCATCTCCATGTCCCTTCGGTTGCCGCGCGGCCGGCCCCGGCCGTCGGTGAGGTAGTCGGCCTCGATTGCGCCTTCCAGGTGGTACCACCACACGCCGTCCAGCTTGACGCGGTGGAGGCCGTGTCGGGTGTGCCACTTCCGCAGTGCCTCGTCGTTGACCCACATGCCCAGCTGCGCCTGTAGCTCGTCGAGGGTGACCATGGTCAGCCCGTCGCCCAGGACGCGCCTCACCGGTCGCCCCGCCGCCGGTTGGGCCACCCGCCGTGGCCGGTGGCGGCGGACCGGACCGGGTGGGTCAGGCGGATCCGCTGCTGGGCCAGGGCCAGGCGCGGCAGGTCGGCGTATGCCCAGACGTGCCCTCGGCCCTCGATCCGGACCGGCTGATCGCACGGGCATCCCGGGCCGGTACACCGGCACGCGGCGGAGATGCAGCGGACGGTCCAGTACCGCTCGGCCGGGAGGGTGGCGTCGATCTGGAGGGACCGGCGGCGGCACGCCGGGCACGGCTGGTTGGGGTACGGGGCGATGGCCTCCTCCACGATGCCGGCGGCCTGGCGGGCCCGCTCGGCCGCCCCGCGCAGCGCGGTGGCCGCCTGGTCGACCAGGCGGGCGTCGTCGACGTCGGCCAGGACGCCGCGGCGGTACGCGGGCCCGGCCGCCGGTGCTGCCCAGCTGCGGGGGCCGCCGTCGCCGGCGATCCAGTCGACGACGTACGTCAAGTTCTGCTCGGTGACTGGCTCGCCGAACGGGACGACGCCGGCGACGGCGAGGCGGGCTGCCAGGCCGGCGACGGCGCGGACGGTGGCCAGCCGGGTGGCCACCAGGTCGAGCCGCAGCGGCACGGCGCCGGCCGGCGCGGCCGACAACCCGGCGCGCAGCGTGGCGACCCGGTCGGTGGCCTCGGCGGCCGCGCGGACCGACGCGGTTCGCCGCTGGTCGTCGGTGAGCAGCGGCGGGGCCGGGCGGGGGTCGCGGCCGGGCTCGGTCAGGACGTGCAGCCACCCGTAGGCGCGGACGAGCCGGTGAGCGTGGCGGGCGGCGGTATCCAGGGCATCTTGCCGGTCCGTGTCTTGGGGACGGGCCTTCGTGGGCAGACTGGCGGGTGCTCTGGTCATGGGTGCTCCGTGCGTGGCTGGTGCTCGAGTCGAGACGGAGATGGAGGGTCACTGCGGCGTGCTCGTCGGCGGACCCTGCGGTACGTCGGGGTAGAGGTAGGGGACTCCCGTCCCGACCCGTCCCGACCCGGGGATCCAGATTCCGGATGCCGGTGATCTGCCGGATCTGCAAGTCGCCGCCGCTGTTGATCTTGGCGGGGTGGTGCGGGTGCGCGCGGGTTCCCGTTGGCGGCGGGGTCGCGTCGGGTGCGGCCGGGCTGGCCGGGGTGCTGGCGCGGGTTCCGGCCGGGTGCCGGGTCGCGCGGGGTGGCCGTCGGCGGTGGGTGCGCCGGGGCCGTGGGGTGCGGCGTGGCCCGGGTGGTGGCCGGGTCGCGGGTGGGCGCGGGTTCCGGCTGGCGGCCGGGTCGCGCGGTGGTCGGGCGCGGGTTCCGGCTGGCGGCCGGGTCGCGCTGAGGGCGGCCGGCCGCTGGCGGCGGGCTCGCCGGGGCGGTGGCCGGGTCGCCGGCGGGCGCGGGTTCCGGCTGGCGGCCGGGTCGCGCGGTGGTCGGGCGCGGGTTCCGGCTGGCGGCCGGGTCGCGCTGGGGACGGCCGGCCGCTGGCGGCGGGCTCGCCGGGGCGGCGGTGGTCCGGCCGGTGGCCGGGTCGCCGGCGGGGGCGGGCTCCGGCGGGTAGCCGGGTCGTCCGGCGGTCAGCGGCACCGTGTAGCCGTGCTTGGCGAGCAGGGCCACGGTGTCGCTGCCGTAGAAGGGCTGCGCCGGGGCCGGCCGGGCCGGTCGGCGCTGGTCGGCGTCCGGGTGGTTGGACCGGAAGCCGTTGCAGGTCTGGCAGGCCACCAGCAGGTCGTCGGGGCCGGCTGCGGCCTGGCCGGGGACGCGGTGGTCGTACGTTCCACCGCGGCCGCCCTTACGGGCCCGCCAGTTGACGATCACGCCGCAGTACCGGCACGCGTCGCCGTCGCGTAGGCGTACCGGGATGATCAGCGCGGTGTCGCTGTTGTCGCGCTTGCGCTGGCGCTCCCAGTCGAGTTCGGCCTTCAACCTGATGTGGACGAAGTGTTCCGGGTCGTCGAGGATCACCCAGCCGCCGTCAACGCGCCGCCAGTAGCCGGCGCGCTCGGCCATCTCGGCCCGTGCGCGCCAGTTCGGGCCGCCCATGAGCGCCACCACGCCGTCGGTCACCAGGTAGTCGGTGACGTAGCCGGCGGCGTGGGTGGCGCAGCGCATCACCAGCCCGAACGCGAGGTTCACCAGGTCGGCGGGGTCAAGGGTGTCCTCGGGTCGGAGATCCTCGGTCAGCGGGCCGGTGACGACCTGGTGAAAGGCGGCGTTGTCGGACACCTTCAGCCAGGGCACGTCACACCCCCTCCCGCTCAGTGATCTTGCTCAATGGATCTCCCCGTATGGCTTGGCGCGGCCACCCGCGATCCGGGGCGGCCGCGCCACATGGATTGGTGGTCAGCGGACGAATGAGGTGTCCGGTGGGGCATCGGGCGGGCAGGAGTCGCAGCGCGAGCCCGGCAGGCCCCACACGGGCCGGTAGCAGACACAGCAGGCCACCTGCTCGTAGCCGGCGACCCGGGCCGCTGGCTTCTCGGCGGCCTCGGGCGGCTTCTCTCCGGCCAGGGCGGCGTCGACGAGCGCCCGGCCCTTCCGGGCCCGATCGGTGGCTTCCTCCGGACTGCCGGCCTGCCGGACGGCGATGTCCGTCTCCCACGCCGGGCGGCCCCGGTAGCCGCGGCGCATCAGGTCCCCGCCACCTGGTCGTAGACGGCCATCGCCCACCGGGCGTCGCCCACGGCAGTGTGCCGGGCCTCCGGCTCGCCGACGACGCCCAGCCGCGCGGCCAGGTCGGTGGACCGCCACGGCGGGCCCGGGACCGCGCTGGTGTCCAGCTCGGGGTCGGCCAGGGCGCAGCCGCCCCCGCTGGCCCCGTGGTGCGCGTCGACGAGCCAACGCGCGGAGGTGTTGTAGCCGTCGCGGTGGCCAGCCAGGTAGCCGGCCGCGAGGGTGGTCACGTCGACCAGACGGTGGTGCCAGGTCGGGGCCTGCCAGTGCGAGCGAAGGAACCGGGCCATGAAGTTGGCGTCGAACGACGGGGTGGCGCCGATCAGGGTGGCCCCGTCGAGGATGACCGCCAGCCAGCGGGCCACGTCCAGCCGCGTCACCGCTCTGCCGATCGGCACGAAGGGGTGCATCTCCAGCGGCCGGTCGACCACGTGCGCCTGGACGTCCGGGTCGGACAGGTAGGCGGTGGCGCGCTCGTAGTACCGGCCGACGCGCAGGGCGGCCGGGTCGGCGGCGGCCAGCCGAGGCCGCATCATGACGTGCCACAGACCGTCGTAGCGCCGGTCACGGTGGCCCCGGACGATCGCGGCGACCTCCCACACGTGGTGCGCGTCGGGGTCGGTCCCGGTCGTCTCCAGGTCCAGGAACACGAGGGTCACCGGTCACCACCCGGGTGCTCGCCGCCGCCGGTCGACGCCAGATAGTCGCGGTAGGTGTCGACCGCGCGCTGGGTCGTCGAGGCGACGACCGCGCGGATCTCCTCGAGCACCTCCCGCCCGTGCGGGGTCGGCCGGTACAGGCGCATGCCGTTCGGGTCGGCCGCGTCGTCGAGCTGGACGAGATTCGCCTGCTTCAGCGGCTCCATGCGGTGACCCGCCCGGCGGGCGCCGACATCGTCGGGGATCTGCTCGAAGTCCTCGTCGAAGAGCGGGTCGTGGTGGACGCGGCCGCGCTCGACGGCGTCGAGCAGCACGGCGTCGTGCACCGTGAGGTCGGTTCTCATCAGGTTGGATCTCCGATCGTGCTGGTCTGGTAGGCGGCCGTCGCCGTCTCCAGCTGGGTCGTCAGCGCCTGCTCGGCGCACACCTTGTGGCAGGGGCGGCCTTCGTCGTCGCGCAGCGGGGTTGACCCGCCGCAGTGCCGGCACCGGCCGGACCGGGCGGCCACGTTGTTCCGGTTCCACACCAGGGCGGTCACGCTGCGGCCTCCGCCCCGCCGTCGAGCAGCACCAGGTGCCGACGCCGGTGCCGCCCGTACGGCAGCGGCCGACCGTCGGCGGTCGGCGGCGGGGCGGCCGGGACGGCAAGGGCCTGGTCGACCTGGTGCGGCGGGGCTGCCGGCGGCAATGGCGGCGGCCCGTACCGCTCGACCAGCAGCGCGGTCAGCAGTTCGTCGTGGGTCACCGTCGCTGTCCCTGGGCGTCGCGTCGGTCGTCCGCGTGCTGCGGGCAGAGCCCGTCGGGGCCGGGGTCGGCGCCGCAGGTGGTCAGGCCGGTCGGGGGCAGCCACGGGCACGCGGGCGGTCCGTCAGGGTGTTTGTCGAGGGCCATGTAGACCAGGCCGCCGCACATCGCGTTCTTCAGGGCCCTGGCCGACTCGGCAGGGCCGGGGACGGGCACGTCGGCCAGGCCGCTGCGGCCGTGGTTGCCGCGCCACAGGCCCTCTCCGTTGGACCAGGTGCGGGCGTGCCAGTCGGTCCACCGCTGCCCGAACTCGTCGTCGCGGTGCTGCCGGATGACGGGCCCGCCGAGCAAATCCGGGTCGTGCCACCAGGTGCGGCTGGCCCTGGCGAGGGCATCGGTGGGGCTGTCCGACCAGTTGAAGCGGCCGGAGAGGGAACCGCTGGTCATGATGTGGACCGCGCGGGTACCGGCCAGAGGCATCAGGTACGGCACGATGTCCGCCGCGTCCACCGCCCCGGGGGTGCGGGCCAGTCCGGTGCGAGGGCTGTCGGGCTGGACCAGGACGTCGACGAGGACCCGGCCGTCGAGGGTGGCGGCGAACAGCTCGATCGGGCATCCCCAGTCCAGCCGCCACAGCGCGAGCAGCACGCTGTCGGGGTCCGCGAGCACCTCCCGGGCCCACGCGACCGCGCCAGCGCGCAACCGGTTCCAGGACGGGCGGGCGGCGGCGAGCCGCTCTGCCCGGACGCAGCCGGGGCACAGGCGGCGGTCGCTGTGCGACGACACCGGCCACGGGGTGTCGCGGGTCGCCGCGCAGCGGGCGCACGTTCGGACGGCGGTGAAGGCGGCCTGCCGGCCCGGTGGCAGCGGCGGCAGCTCTTGGGCGGCGGCGATCTCGTACAGCGGCGCGTACTCGTACCGGTTGTGCGGCCGGTATCGCAGGGTGGCCACCGCGCTTTGGCCGAGCGCGGGCCGGCGGCGCATCCGGCGCAGCATGGAGATCGTCGCCAGGCCCTCGGGCAGCTCGCCCGACTTGTAGACCGGCAGGGTGTCGCTCATCGGTCCTCCGGGGTGGCGAGGTGGCCGTCGATCGCGTCACCGCCGCGCATCCCGGCTGCCACGCCGGCGGCGTACACGCTGGACAGATGGGCGGGCAGGATCCCGAGCGCGCACAGCACGTCCACGGCCTGGTCGATGCTGCCGACGAATAGGTCGACGCCGTGCTGCTCGTACCGGCTGCCGTTGCTGCCGCTGCGCAGGTAGCGCACGGCGAGATAGCCGTCGTCGTCCCACCACTGCACGTCGACCAGGTCGGCCCGACTCAGATCGGGCACACCCGGCGGCGGGGTGAACGGCAGCTCGTACTGGCGTGGCCCGGGGCGGGCGCCGGTCTGCCGGATGTGCCGGAGCACGACGCGGAGTCGGCCGATCTGAGCCAGCGTCAGCGTCTGCTTGGCGACGGACGGGGCGGGGACGCCCGCCCCGGCGCCGGGGGAAGTCGGCGCCGGGGCGGGCATGGGCTCGTCGACGACGTCGACGGCCGGCACGGACGCCGGCACCGGTGCCGGGTGCTCCTCGATGGCGGGCACGGCCGGGGCCACGGTGGGCGTGGTCCAGCAGGTGGCGCACCAGGTCACGGCGTGCCGCTCGCAGGCCTGCCCGGCGGGCAGGATCAGCCCGTTACGGGTCGACCGCCGGCACCGCGTGAACGGTTCCTCCGCCAGCGGAGCATGGGCTTGGATGCCCCGACGCGCGGTGGCGATCCACACCTCGTCGGTGTCGGCCGGGCCCGCCGTCGGCGGGGTGTCGACGCGGCGCACGTACTCCGGGGCCACCTCGGCGACCGCCGCAATCCGGGCCGCCGGGTCCTGGTGGTACTGCTCGCCCAGGCCGTCCAGCTCGTTGACGGCCGGGGTCGCCTCGGCCTCAGCGGCGGGGGCGGCCGGTGGTCGGGTCGCCGGTCGTTCCCGCCCGTCCAGGGACCGGACCGTCTCGGGGAGCACGGCGTCTGTCTCACCTGAGACAGACGCCAGGTCCCGCGCGACGGTGGAGTGGCTGATACCGAGGGCGGTGCCGATCGCGCGGGTCGACATGTGGACCTGACGCAGCGCGGTCACGGCCTGACGGCGGTGCACCTCCGGCAGGCGAAGCTGCGCGCCGATCTCCTGGTCGACGTAGTCGTCCCACGTGGCGTAGCCGAGCACCTCCCAGTCCCGTCGCTCCCACGCCAGCGCGATCTCCTGGACCGTCTCCAGCCACTCCTGCAACCCTCGCCGGATCCGCTCCGCGCGGGCCCGCGCGACCGGCTCGGTCGACCGGATCTCCACCGTCGCGGTCACCGGCCCGCCGCCTTGCTCGAGTACCGGGCCGTCAGCCGGTGCGCGCCGGACTCGGTCCAGGTGTAGCCGGTGTGGATTCCTTCGCGGGTGGCCACGAGCCAGTGCCAGCGGGGCCGCCACCACGGCCGGCCCGGGATCCGGATCGGCGACGGCACGAACCGGCCGATCCGCGCGGGCAGCTGCCGGTCCGTGACGACGCCGGCAGCGGTCGACGGCGCCGGCGCGGCCGGGGCGGCCGGCGCGCGGTGGACGTCGACGGGCGGCTTGATGTCGTCGCGCCAGTGCCAGGCGAGCCGTTCGGGCTGGTCGGGCTGGTACTCGGGGTAGGTGGCGTACCCGGGACGGGACGCGGCCGCCTGGCTCAGCTGCTCGTCGGTCAGCTGACGGTGGGTGTGGTCGGTCACGGCCGGCCGTCCTGTCCGGTGCCGGGGCGGCGCCCGTCGATCCGGTCGCCGATCGATACCCGGTCGCCGAGGTCGTTGAGCGCGATCTCGTACCGGCCGGCCGCCAGGTCGCCCAGCGGAACCTGCTCGTCGACCAGGTCGGCCAGCAGGCACACCAGGCCGGTGTCGCCGCCGGCCTGGTCGGGCACGAAGCAGACCGGCGGGTGAGTGAGCGCCGCAGTGTCGTCGGCGGTGATCTCCAGGACGTGACCGGCGGACGGGCCGACCTGGTCGACGGCGCGGACGATTTCCTCGGCCAGGCGGTAGTGCGCCTCGGCCGGCATGAGAGCGGCGTCGGCCTGGTACTGCTCGCCTCGGTCGTCGGGCCAGCCCATCACGGCGCACACGGCCAGCACCCGGTCCGGGTCGACCGATGCGGGCAGGTGGGTCGTCGAGATGGTGCGCGAGTCGTTCACCGGTGCTCCTCTCGGGTCTGCGCGATGGCCGCCAGGTCGAGACGCAGGGTCGGGCCGTCCGGGGCGACCGGCAGACGGTCCGGGGTCGGTGGCCGCCAGTCGGCCGGGTGCGGCCGGGCGGTCCACCACCAGCCGCGCGGGTCGCGGTGGGCGTCGTCGCCGGCGTGGTGCCGGCCGGCGGCCGCCAGGTCGGCGGGGACGGCGGCCGGCTGGACGAGGGTGGGCGGGTCGGCGGCCGGGACCGGCGGCCGACGCAGGGCCTGGCCGGGCCACGGCGGCGGAGTCTCGGTCACCACGGGTCCTCCCGCTCGCCGAGGATCGCGGCATCGAGCTCTTGGGCGGCCTGAGCGAGCGCGGCGGGCAGCTGCCGGGGCGGGGCGGTCGGGTCCGGGTGGCGGGAGTCCCCGACCCGGCCGACCATCCGGCAGGTCTTGCAGGTGGGCCGGTCGGCGTGGTCGAGTCCGATGTCGGGATCTGGCACCAGCGGGTGCGGGCGGATGGACGGCCGGGCCGGCCGGCGGCGGGCGGTCATCGGGCCGCCCCGTCGCCGAGGTCGCCGAGGCCGTCGATCGGTTCCTGTCCGGCCCCGGGGCGGCCACCCCGCCCGGACATGCCGGGCAGGGTGGCCGAGGCGGCCTCGGCAGCGGCGGCGCGGGCGGCGGCCTTGCGCTCGCGCCAGCAGCCCTCACCGATGCGACGGGCCCGCGACGCAGGCGTACGGACCGGGCGGCCGCAGTCGATGCACGTCACCGGGTGCTGCTCACCCATCGCTGGCACCCGGCCGTGTCCACGGCGGCACGGCGTCCGGACCGGCGAGGACGGCTCGGATCCGACCCCGCACGTCTGCGGGCACCCACACGCCGGACAGGTCCAGCGGCCCGCCCGCCAGCACGTCGAGCAGCCGGTGTACGTAGGCCGGTGCGTGTTCCGGCGGCGGGTCGATCGCCGGCGGGCAGTCCGGCTGCCACGCCGTCCAGATTCGGGCCGCGCCGGCCCGCAGCGCCTCCCGCTGGTCCGGCTGGACCATGCGGTGGGCCAGCGCGGCCAGGTCCCGGTACGCCTGGGCCGCCTGGTCCCGCTCGTCGAGCTGCCGGCCCCGCGCGGCGAGGGCGACCATCACGGCGGCGAGCAGCCCGCCCACGAGCAGCGCGGCCAGGACGCTGACCAGGTAGGTGGTCAGGTCGATCATCGGAACACCTCCGGGATGGCGAGGTCGTCGACGGCGCGGCCGCGACCGGGCAGGGGCCCGGCGGCGGCGCGCATCGCCCGGTACCGGGCCGTTCGGGCGCGCTCGGCGGCCAAGGCAGCGCAGACCGCGGCCGCGCTGACCCAGCCCAGGAACAGCACAGTGATCAGCGCGTAGGTGCCGGGCCCGGCGTCCCCGGGCCAGCCGAGGGCGAGCGCGCTCACCACGGCGACCAGACCGGCCGCCGCGGTGAGCGCGGGCCCGGGCCGCACCCCCGGGCCCGCCGTCCGGTGCGCGCCAAGGGCGCGCCGGCGCGGCCACCCCCGGTCGGCCCGGTGACCCCACCACCAGATCGCGGCCACCAGCAGGGTCACCAGCAGCAGCCCGGCCACCTCCGGCGCGGCCAGCGCGATGCCGCGCACGATCCCGGCCCTCACGACCGATCCCCGGTCGCCTCGTCGCCGGTCGGGTCGGCCTGCTCCCGGTGGACCAGGCGCATCGGGCCCTGCACGGCCAGCAGCTTGTCCGGGAAGGAGTAGCGGCCCCCGTCGTCGTGCATCGGGATCATCCGCAGCTCGGTACGCGGGTACGTCCCGGACGTGCGGTAAAGGTGGGCGAACCACACGCCCTCGTCGTCGGCCCGCCACAGGTCCCCCGGCACGGGCGGCCACTCCGCCGGCGCGACCCGTTCCACGCGCACGCCCGCCAGGTCGACCAGCAGCGCCGGCAGCTGGACGCCGTCGACGGCCAGGACCAGGTGCCCCGGACCGCCACGACGGACCACCGTGGCCCGGTCGATCTCGATCCGGACCAGCTCACCCGGCTGAAACGAGATCGCCTTCCCGCCGGTCATGCTGCCGCCCCCATCGGACGCAGCGGCACCGACGCCGACACCACCACCGCACTACCGCGCCAGAGCGCCGCCGCGGTGTAGAGGTGCGTCGGCTGGCCGTCGACGATGGTCCGCTGCTCGTTGGCCGGGGTGGCGTCGATCTCCGCCGCCCACGCGGCGGCCTCGGCGACCGTGCCGCACGTGATGACGACCGTCTCGGTGCCGTGCAAGAACCGCACCGTGTCGGGGGCCGGCAGCGCCGGACGGTCGGCCGCGTAGCACATGTCCGACACCAGCCGGAGCACCCGTGCGCGGCTCATCTGCACCCGGGCCGGCTGTGCCACCCGCTGGCCGGCGACCGGCACCGGCGCGGCCGCCGGCAGCGGGCCCGGCGTCCCGGTCGGCGTGGCCACCGGGATCCCGGCACCGTCCACCCACATTCCGCACACGCTCGGCGGGTCGACGCCGGCCCACGGGGTGACCACCCGGCCGGTCGCCTCGATCGCGGCGGTCACCGCGTCGAGGTCCCCCGAGCAGACCATGACGGCGGCGGCCACGGTGCTGCCCGCCTGTTCGGCGATCTCCAGGCGGAGGGTGGCTGGACCGCCGCACGTCGGCAGCTGCGGCCGGGCCGGAGCCATCGGCCGGACGTACGCCGCGGCGGCGATCTCCGCCACGGAGCGGGACCGCTGCGCGGCCACCTGGTCGACGTCCTGGACGGGGCGGCGACGTCGACGGGCGCCACCCCCGTCTCCGGCCGGGTGGCCGGAGTCTCGTCCGCCCCACGGGCGGTACTCTTGGTCATCTCGACCTGCTCCTTCGGTTGGTCGATCCCTGACGCGGACCACCTCTGTCCAGGTGGTCCGCGTTTCTGCTGCCGGGCCGGCGTCCGGCGCGGATCTCACGGACGCCCGACTCGGGGACTAGGGCCGCTTCGGGCTACCGGGCCTGACGGGTACGGGGCTGGGCGGCGTGCGCGGCGTGCGCGGCGTCGTCGACGGGCGAGGGTTGCCGGGGCCCTTCGGACCGGGGCTCACGCGGCCGACGCCATCTGGCGGGGGAACAGGTCGGTCACGGGCACCGACAGCGCGACGGCGATCCGGTCCAGGTCGGCAAGAGTGAGAGGCACCGTGCCGCTGAGCCGACGCGACACGTAGACGTGAGTCACGCCCATCGCCTCGGCGACCGCTCGGCCGGTCATCTTCTGCCGACCCATCTCCGCCCGGATCTCGCCGAGAACTACCTCGGTGAGCGTTGCTGGCTGGGTCATGACCGATACCTTCTAACGGTCAGCGTTAGATGTCAAGGGTAGATCCTAACGGTGTCCGTTAGATCAGACCGCGAAGCGTGGGCGGTCGCTCACAGCACCCTTGCTTTGGAACGCTCAGCGTTAGATACTTGCGCTCATGGAGACTGCGACCCGCGCCCACCTCCGCCACCTCGTGGCCGAAGAGATCGGCGCCCACCTCGGCCGACGCCGCATGAGCGGCGCGAAGCTGGCCCGCGCCATTGAGCGGTCCGAGATGTACGTCTCCCGGCGCCTGCGAGGTGAGACGGCGTTCGACCTGGACGACCTGGAGCGCATCGCGGAAGTGCTGGGAGTCACGGTTACCGATCTGCTGCCAGCGGATAAGGTGCGTCCTAACAGTCGTTCGGCTGACCAGGCCGTTCGTGCGACCTCTCCGGCGCGCCCGGCCGCCTCCCGGCCGAAGGGCCGATCCGCCGCCGAGTCCACCCGGCCGACGTCCTCCGTTCCGGCGAGCCGTCGCCGCCCCACCCCGATCAACCGCCCCGTCGGCCGATAGTCGCCGGGTGACATCCGTCACACCATCGACACCTGCACGTAACACGCCCGGGGCGGCGGGGCATCGCCGCGCCCGGGCGCTTGACCGCCAACGGGAGGCGATCCGATGCTCACCGTAACCCCAGCCCATGCACCGCACTCGCACGAAATGATCCGCGCGTTCGTGCGGCACCTACAAGATCTTCGCCGCGCCGAGGCGACCGTCGACACGTACGTCGGCATGCTGGCCCGGCTCGACCGGACCCTCCCCGAGGGCCTCGCGTACGCGTGCGCCGACGAGCTGCGCGCGCAGATTTACGTTGAGGGCCGTAAGCCGGCCACGGTGGCGCTCTACCGGGCCGCAGCCAAGGCCTTCTTCGCCTGGGCGACCGACGAGCACGACCCGTGGCTAGATTACGACCCGTCCCGGCAACTGCCGCGCGCCCGGGTCCGCCAGCGCACCCCCCGCCCATGCACACACGAAGAGCTGGCCGACATCCTCGCCCGCGCGCAGGATCCGTGCCGGGTGTGGTACCTGCTCGCCGCCGGCTGCGGACTGCGGTGCGTTGAGATTTCCCGACTCGACCGCGCCGACGTCACCGAGCACGTGGTTTACATCCTCGGCAAGGGCGACAAGGAACGCACCGTGCCCACCCATCCGGCCGTCTGGGCGGCGATCCGCGACCTCCCAGCCGGGCCCATCGCCCGCCGGTACTACGACACTGCCCGCGCGAACCGCAGAGACGTCCAGGGGCGCGGAAACCGGCACCTCGCGGTACTCGGGCACCCCAGCGTCACGATGCACCGTCTACGGCACTGGTACGGGACGTACGTGTACCAGGCGGCGGGCGGGGATCTGCGTGTCGTTCAGGATCTGCTCGGCCACGCCTCACCGAACACCACCCAGGTGTACGTGGCCGCCGCGGCGGGGGCGGCGGCGGCTGCGGTGCGCGCCCTGCCACTGCCGGTCTGACCTGTCGAGAGGACGCCCTCATGACGACCATCGAGGCCTACGGCGAGCGGCTAGCCGAGCCGGGCGAACGGTGCACCTGCGGCCGCGCAGCCGTGAAGGTGTTCACCGGCGGACCATGGGGTGACACCGGCTACTGCGGTCTGCCCGACGGCGGGCAGCGCGGCCCGTGCACGTTCTGCGGCGGACCTCGGCACCAGGGACGGTGCCCTGTGTACAAGCTGCGGCCAGACGGAAGCTGACCGGCACACGACGAAGCGCCCCAGACCGCCACGGTCCGGGGCGCTTTCTCGTGTCGGGACTACCGGATGCGTCGCGGCCGGCGGCGGCGCTGGCTGGCCACCTCCGACGGCACACACTGTTCGGGGCGAGGCTCAAAGGGCACGGGGTCGGTGGCCGCCTCGATGCGCGGCCGCCGGTCCCGGGGAAGGTGTCCCATGTCCGCCACGATCACCACGTGCGCCCGTCCCCCGTTGATCATGTGCTGGGCGTCGTCCCAGGTACGCACGATGCCGGCGAATACGTAGCCGCATGCTTCCACTCTTTCCAGGCTGGGTGCCGCGGCGGCGGCGAACTCGGCCGGGTCGGCGATGCGGGCAGGTACGAAGACGACAGCGTGGTCCGGGGTGCGGTGGGGCATAGGGGTGTTCATCCTCCTTAGTCGCTAGTGGAGGATCCGATAGAACACCTCGTGCAGGCGTTGGCGAAAGGCCCAGGTCAGGTCCAGTTTCAGCGCCAGTTGATGCCGTTCTGTGATCCGGTGGCGGATGGGATTCCCGCGTGCTATGTGTCACTCGCTGTGGTCGGCGCGAGTGCTCATTGGGCACCTGTTGATCACTGAATGTTGATCACGCCGGCACGGTGTGAAGTGGAACGCCGCTCGTTACTGTGTGTCGGATTTCGTTCATGCCGTCACGTTTCACGTTCGGCGCGTTCCTCTACGAACACACCCCGGCCCGGCACGCCGTATGTGAGATTGCGCTGCCTGAGTACGATGTGGACCTTGTCGATCGTGCCCACCGAGACGGAGTAGAGCACGGCCAGTTGGCGGGTGCTCGGCAGTTCGGTGTGAGGCGGGTACTCGCCGGACTCGATGCGGGCGGCCAGGTCGTCCGCGATCTGAACGAAGGTCATCCGGCGGGGCATGAGGTCGGCTGTCTCCTGGGCATTGGGCGCCAGGAATTGCATCATCTGGACAACCGGGCAGCAATGCGTGCGACCACCTACCTATGGAGGTTGGGTAGGCTGCGGACAGTAATCGTCTGATGATCTTGCGTTAGATGAGGTGATCCGCGTGGTGCCTGACTATCGGTACGCCAGCCCGGGACCAGTGCCGGACGGCGACACCGTCCCCCAGCCGCCCCGGCCGGTCCAGTCGCCGGTGACCCGCCGGCAGTACGCCTCCGGGCTGGCCTGCGCGTTGATCGTCCTCGTCCTGGTCGTCGTCGGGATCGCCTGGTGAGCGCGCTGGTGGAACGGCTGCTGTCACCACCGGTCAACCCGGGAGGACGGCACCAGCCGGCCCGACCGTCGTGGGACTGCCAGGTGTGCGCCGGACCGTGGCCGTGCCCGGCGGGACGCACCGAGCTGCACGGCACGTTCGCCGGGGACAAGGTGGGGTTGTCGATGCACATGGGCGTTGTACTGCACCTAGCCGTGCACGAGATCTCGCCGGACGTCGACGGCCAGTTGTTCGGCAGGTTCGTGACATGGACGCGTTGACCCTCGGAGCGGGCGTGTGCCGCTCGGAGCCCACCACCGCCCAGCCGGTACGGTGGCCGGTGTGCGGGAGCCGGGGGCCTCCGTCGACCGTCCGCACCGGCCCTGAGCTGTACAGATACCGACCAGAGCAGGAGATCCCGTGCAATTGTCACAGGCCCTGGACGTCATCGAGGCGCTCCACCGTGCCGCCGAGCACCCAGACGTCACCGACATCACCCGGTACGGTCGGGACACCGCTCCGGGCGGCCAGTCTCCCGCCGGGGTCAGGATCTGGTACCGGTCCGGGTCGAGCACCATGCTGTGGGGCGAGGTACCGCACCGTGAGGCCGCGCCGGTGCCGCTGCCCGGCGAGATGCCGCCGCCGAAGCTGCGTGCAGCTCGCGGGCTCATGTTCGCCCATCATCTCCTCGACTTCGCCCAGCCGGACGTCTTCAAGTCGTGGGAGCTGTGCAGCCAGCCCGGCACCGTGGTCCCCGTGGCCGCCGCTCTCCGGATCACCGCCCGCGACGGGGACGTGATCTACCTGCGCGGCACGTCGGCATGCGGGCCGGGCGGGGCGGGCGGTGAGCCAGAAGAGGATCAATACCCGGACTACCACATTCCTGAAGGAGTCCGCGAATGGCACCTCAAAGTAAATGCTCTGTCTGCGGGGCGCGCGTAGGACCGCCCCCCGGCCGTCCCTGCCCACCCCACCAGCCGGAGGGCAGCCGGCGGATGTGCGAAGGATCCGGCCAGCCCACCACCTCCATGTGACGAGATGACCCGTCCCCAGCCAGGCAGGCCGGGGACGGGTTTCTTCCGTCTGCGTAACGCATCCGGCACCCATTGTGGACATCGAACGCTAGGATGCCGCAGGTGAGACGCCACGCTGCCGCCGCGCTGATCGCCGTCGCTGTACTCGCCGCCGCCGGCTGCGGCAGCGACGACCAGGACCCGCTCGCCGACCCGTCACCCACCACCGCCATCGTTGACCAGACGCCCGTCGACCCGGTGCCCACCACCGAGCCGCCGCTGGCCGGACCGGATGCCGCTCTGCGCGATCGGATCTACGAGGTCGGCACTGAGATTCAGGCCGGTGTCTACTCGACCACCGTGCCCGCTGACCACGGGCACCCGTGCTACTGGGCGAGGCTGCGCAGCTTCGGCGAACCAGACTCCATCATCGCCGAGGGCAACCCGACGCCGGGCGAGACGGCCCGGGTGACGGTGAAGTCCACCGACCGCGGCTTCAAGGTGTCGAACGGCTGCGAGTGGACCCGCAGCGACCCGGCGTGACCAGAGTTATCCACAGGCTCGGTCCACCGCTTGCCCCACCTCGGCTCGACCGGGCACGCTGACTGGGTCGACGCGGCCACTCTCCAGCCGCCGGCCACACCCGAGCGGCGGTGGGGCGGCCACGGTCAGCAGGCCACCGACGTCCGGCCCGGACAGCAAGAGGGCCGGCCGGGACACCACCTCCGAGCCCGGCCGGCCCACCCGCCGGCTCAGCATCACGGGGGGAACGCTGAGGCGGACGGGCTGGTTACCCACTATCGGCTTTCGTCGATTACGCCGCATCCGACGACCGGGCGGTGCCGTACCCCGCTCGGGAACGGGCGGACACGACAAGACGGCCCCAACCTCCGCCAGGGAGATCGGGGCCGTCAGTCGTTTGGTCGGCGCTGCCCGGGGATCCACCGGGAGCACCGCGGCACGGAGTCTACCGGCCGGGACTGACGTCGCCGGACAGGTGGCCACCCGGCGAGGGGGCGCCCAGCCGCCGACCGTACTGGTCGCGGGGATCGGCGACTGGGGTCACCTGGCTCTGGACCAGGACGCCGCCGACCGCGCCGACGACCAGGGTCGCCAGGGCGAGCCAGGCCACGGCCTGGGCGGGGATGAGCTGGTCGAGGCCGGCGTACCCGGTGAGCGTGGTCAGGCCGGCCATGGTCGCGGCGTAGATGATCACCGGCCGTGGCCGGCGGGACGTCGTCGACATGGATCCTCCGATCAGGTGGCGAAACAGGAAGCCGCCGGGGTTACCGGCGGCTGGTCGTTGCTGTGCAGGTGTACGTCGGTGCGTCGTCCGGGGAGTCCGGGTCGCGGACGCACCGGTAAGTGATGCCGGTCGGTGCGGTCCACGTCCAGCTGGCCGGCGGCTCTCCGTCGGCGCCGTCCTGGCCGTCTTCGCCGGCGGGCCCGGCCGGTCCGGCGGGGCCCGCTGGTCCGGGTGGTCCGGCCGGGCCTGGCTGTCCGGCGGGTCCGGTGCCGCCGGCGGGCCCGGGTGGGCCGGACGGTCCGGGCCGGCCGGGCGAGCCGGTAGGCCCGGGTGATCCGGCGGGCCCAGCAGGTCCGGGGCTGCCGGTCCGGCCGTCGCGGCCCGGGTCGCCAGGTGGCCCGGACGGTCCGGGCGGACCCGGCCGGGGATCCCGAAGGATTTCGTCGGGCGGCGGGGCGACCGGGTCCAGGCCGGCGTCTTCGGCCTGGCGGCGCTGCTCGTCGAGCGCGCCGGCGAGCGCGGCGACCTGGACGCGGGACAACTGCACTTCGTGGGTGACCCAGCCGATCGTGCCGGCCGCCACGACGACCGCCGCGGTGGTGGCCACGGCGGCCGGCGACGGCACCCACCGGCGGCCGGTCACGTCGGGCTCCGGAAGGCCAGCAGGATCTGGACGATGAGGGCGAGCACCGGCAGCCCGACCATAGCGACCATGAATCGCCGGTCGGCGGTCCTCTTGTCGTCGGCGGCCTTCCTCTCCGTCGTCCGCTTCTCGTCGTCGGACTTCCTGTCCGCCGCTCGTTTCTCCTCGGCTGCGTCGATGGCCGTACGGAGCCCGGCCAGCTCACGTTCCATCACCAACATGCGCGTCTCCTGGCCTTTCTGCTCGGCCTGGTACACCTCGCGCAGCACGTAGCTGTCCAGGCGGCGGTGGATCGCTGTCAGGTCGTCGTGAACGTCCCTGCGCATCGAGTCCAGCCGTCTGGCCAGCTCCGCATTGGTGATTTCGTCCACCGGGACGCTCCCTTGCTACTGGTGTGGTCAGTCCGTCTCGGCGGTGACCACGGTGGGTCGCTTGTCGGCGGAGAGCCGCGCGGCCAGGACGTCGACGACCTGCCCGGCCAGGGTGTCGGGGATCGCCGCGGCGATCGCCTCCGGCGTGAGCACGGCCAGCAGCGCCGGGGCCAGGTCGGCGGCCAGCTGCCGCTCGTCGACCAGGTCCGCGCCGACCCGCGCGGCCGTCGCCCGGCCGGTCAGCACGATCTCGTTCAGTACGCCGAGGGTGCTCACGCCCTTGGGGATGCCACCGCCGACGTACTGCCAGGGCAGGGCGCGCATCTCCCGCGCGACGGCCGGGTCCTTCAGGATGGCCAGGAACTGCTTCGCATCCATGTCGTCGTCCTCTCCGAGCGCGACCGCGACGATGCGCTCCATCAGTTGCTTGTCCCGGCACTTCCGCCGGTCCAGGGTCAGGTGCCAGTGGTCCAGATGGCTGTCGTCGCTGCTGAACGTCGACCCGTCGGCCCGTACGCCGACGACGGTGCGGCCGTCCAGGGTGCCGATCACCTCGCGCACGCCGGCCAGCCGGCCGGACACGAGCGCGTCGACCAGGCGGCCGGTCTGCTCGACCATCAGCCGGCGGTTGCGATCGCTGCCCCACTCGCCGGGTACGAAGTCGATCCCGGCCAGGTGCCGCTCCTGCTCGGCGGTCAACCCGGACTGCACCGTGTACGAGCGGTTCGTGCAGTACTTCGACCACTTGATCCATTCCTGCGAGCGGTGTGCCCCGCCTAGGTGCCGGTTGTCGCCTTTCGTGCCGCACGCGGACCGGGGCCGGCCGGTGCGCCGACACAGCTCGTCGCCGAGCCAGTCCACCTCCGGTGTGGTGATCTCCCGGCCCCAGTACGGCTCGGCCTGCAACTGCGCGTAGGTCGGCATGGCTCTCCTCAGGCTTCCGGCACGACGTAGAACTGTTGGGCGAGTTGCTCCGGCGAGTACGGCCAGCCGTCGACGATCACCCACTCCGCGGTGATGGCGAGGGGACCGCCGCCGATCAGGGACAGCACCGTGAGCACCCCGTCGGCCTCGGACACGAGCTCGTAGCCACCCAGAGCGTTCAGCACCTCGGCGGCGTTGGTGCCGTCGTATCGGAGCGCCGGGTGCTTCCGCGTGACGTGCATTGGTCGCCTCCTATGCGACGTAGTAGATGCCGGACATGCCGAAGCTGTGCCCGTTGGCGAACGCGATCGGCGCGGTGTTGTTCCAGGCGCTCAACTGCTCCGTGGTGGCGTTGTCCCGGTACATCGAGACGAACGACTGTGCCGCAGTCGCCGCGTTGGCCCACCCGACCAGCCGATACAGCGCCCCACCCATCAGGCAGGTCGCTTGCAGGAGCGGGTCCGGGCCCCCAGCGACCGCCGGCACCGGCAGCGCGAACCGGTACTGGCCGGAGCCGTAGGTCGTGGTCGACCCGGGGCGCAGCACGATGCGGACCTGCACCGTCTCGGCGTCGAGGTACCGGTGCCGGCCGATCAGCGTCCCGTTGCTCAGCACCGGGTTGGTCGTCTGGGCGGTCCAGGTCGGCGTGTACGGCGTCCAGGCCGGCAAGTTGAGTCGGGCCGGGGTGAGCCTCATGCCGGAGGCGATCGGGATCGGTGCGGTCATCGGTCAGTGCTCCTCACGGGGCTGCCACGGCGGGGGTCCATACGTCCACCGGGGTGCCGGCCGGCCAGGCCCGGGCGACCCCGTTGACGTCTCGGGTGACGGTGTACGTCTGCGGGCTGGACAACGTCCCGGACTCGGCGGCCAGGGTCATGGCGGTCACGTAGTAGACGACCCCGGCCGGCGTAGCGCCGTCGTGCCGGGCCCGCATCGCCGCGAACTCGGCCAGCGCCGGGGCGGTCACGATCGCCTCGAGGGGCGTCCACACGCCGGCCGGCACCGCTGTGGGGTGGGCACCGCGGTGGTCATGTACATGCCGGCGGCGTTGCGCCAGTCCACCGCCGGGCCCAGCGTCACCGTGCCGGCGGTGACGTACGCCCACATGACGGCCCGGTACCGGGCACCGGGGGTCACGTCGGCGTATGGCGCGTTGGCGGTGGCACCGCCGGACCCGCCGCCGGCGACGGTGATCTGAAGCGACCCGTACCGGGTGCCGGGCCGGGTGACGGCGTCCGTCCAGACGACCGACGCGGACGCCCCGACCAGCCGTCCGCCCCGGTGAGGAACCACGGGTTGTCGTTGAGGACGATGCCCGCGGCGTCGAGGTCGACGCGCTCTCCGCCGACCCGCACAGAGATCGGGAAGTCCTGCGCCTCCGTCGTCCATGCCGTCGTGGAAGCGATCTGCACGGTTGTCGCCGACGCGGTGATGTCGGCCGCGAGGGCGGACCCGTCAGCGGGTGCGCGGGGTGCCCGTCGGCGGTGGCCACGGTGTACGGGCCGGCCGGTGTGGCCGTCCAGTCCAGGGTCCGGTCGTAGGCGTCGAGGCGTTCGACGGTGCCCTGGACCATGAGCGACGCGGGCCCGGGCGGCAGCCATTCCGGTAGTCCGTCGATGTCGACGACGCTGCCGGTGTCCACGGCGGCGGCCTGCCTGGCCAGGGCCGGGTCTGCTGTCCAGGCGCTGGCGGTCAGGTCGACGCGGACGGTCGGGTAACGGGCCTCGTCCCACGTGCCGACGTGCAGCCGCCACCAAGCGGCGCTGGGCAGATGTTCGTCCGTGCCGACGTTGACGGTCAGGCTGGTGTCGTAGGTGCCAACCCCGGCCGGCGGGGTTTGGATGGACAGCGGCCCGGCCTCCAGCACCGCCCGCGCGGTCCCGCCGTCGGGCCGGCTCGCGGTGACGTCGTTGCGGACCTGGTCGTCGTCGTCGACCGGGTCGAACGGCGGCGCGAGGTGCCCGTAGTCCACCGCCAGGGGTTGCTGGTTGCACAGCGACCCGAGCGTCCGGTAAATCAGGGTGATCTGCTCGCGGGCCTCGCCGAGGACACCTCCGTCGGCGTCCTCGCACTCCCGTAGGAGGTCCAGAATGGTGACGGCCCGCTGCGGGCCCATCGCCGCCGACGGGTCCGGCCGCGGGTGACGGCCACGGGGATGCCCTGCTCAGCGCAGAGCCGCGCGATCCGGTCGGCGGCCGTCTCGCCGGCGTGCGCACGCATCGCCTCCACGTGTCCGCTGATCGGGGCGGACGGCTGCCACACCGCGAGGTGCCCCATCTGGGGCATGCCCTCGATGTTCCCCGCGCTCTCGGCGGTCCACTCCTTGACGTTGGGATGACGCCGGTGACCCAGCCGGGCGGATGCACCAGGTTCGGCGCGGAGAGCGTCTCGATCGAGCCGTACTCCCACCCGTCGATGTAGAGGCGGGCGTCGAGCAGGCCGGCCACCGTCTTGGCCTCGATCTCGATGAAGTGCGGCAATCCATCGAACAAATTGATGTCGGCCGACGGGATCCGGTACCCGTTGATGATCGTCACCGGATCGGCGGCGAACACGTACAGCTGGGTCGCCGTGGCCGACAGATTCCACTGCGTGTACTGGCCATCGCTGGTCGTCCAGCCGAAGAAGGAAGTACCGCTGGCGCCCCGGTCGCGCGGAAACACGGCGACGAGCGCCACCCGCCACGACTGCGTACCCGCTGCGGGCACCGGCGGCCGGCCGACCAGCACGCCACCTTCCGACCAGTCCGGCACCGGGGCGGACCCGGGATGTCCTCGCCGGTGGCGAACCGGGGCAGCCCGGCGGCCGGGCGGGCTGGCCACCGGTGCCCGGGACCTGGAACCTGCTGTATCCGAACACGGTCATGTTCGGCACGCCGGCGACGGCCGACCGGGCCGACGACGACCCGGCCGGGTCTTCGAGGGGCCAGTACGCCGTCGGGTTGGTGCGCGGCAGGCGCCGGTACAGCGCCGAGTCGAGGGGTTTGGCGCCCTGGCCGAGGCGGCGCAGGATCCCGGCGGCCTGGATCGGGGTCCACACGTCGGTGCCGGAGATGTCCCAGCGGCCGGCCACGACGACACCTCCATGCACGCTCGCCGGTCGATGACCTCCAGGTCGTCGTAGCGGAACTCCACGGGAGGGTGTTGGTGTTGCCGCCGGCGACGCCGGAGCGGATCCCGACGTACCCGGGGCGGTCAGGCGGGTGTCCACGGCGGTGGCCTGCCAGCCGGCCGGCTCGCCGCCGGCGGCCGGGTCCACACCTTGACCGCCAGCCGGTCGGCGACGCAGGACGCGCGCACCTTCAGTGGCTGCCCGGCGAAGAGCAGCCCCGGCACCGGCGTTGGGGCGACGATGGTGCCGCCGGTGGAGTGGTGGATCGACACGCTGACGACCTCGGCCGCCGACACCTCCATCCGGCACAGGTAGTACGTGGACAGGTCCTGGACCCGGAACATGATGTTCGCCGGCTCGACCGCCCCGCCGACGACGTTGGAGATGAACATGTCGACGGTCACCACGACCTCGGCGTCCACGATGGTCATGTCGGTGTAGTAGCTGGCGCGGAACGATGCCGTGGCCGGCACGTACGCGCGGGCCATCCCGCCGGACACGGACGCGTCGGTCGGGGCGACGGTGCCGCCGGCACCGAAGCTGGTCCAGTCCGGTCCCCACCCGGCGGCCACGGTCCGATCGTCGAACGCGTCGACGAGCTGCCGCACGCCGACGCGGACCGGGGTGTTCCGTCCCAGCAGCCCGTAGTAGACGCTGCGCGGGTTGCGGGGGCTGTACCGGCCGCCGGGGCTGGCGATGACCAGGTCCGCGCTGCCGTGCTCGGTCTGCTGTCCCTCGCCCCGGCGGCCGCGGCTGATGGTGATGCCACCGCCGGAGTCGGCAGACCCGAGGCGGACGTCGTCGGTGATGTCGACCCAGCCCAGCACCGGGCCGAGGTACAGCTCTACGACGACGTCCTGCGGAGACTGCGTCACGGCCCGTCCTCCTATCTGCTCGTGCCCAGCACGACCTGGACCTTGCCGCCGCGACTGCGGATGGCCCGGCGGAGGATCTCCACCAGCAGGTCGTCGAGCCGGGTCCCGCCGGAGTGGATCTCCAACACCGTGGTCCCGCCGGCGGCGCCGACCTGCGACAGCGGGGTGACCCGCGCGCCGGCCGGGAAGTCGACGACCTCGGGCTCTCCGCCGTCGCCGACGATCGCGGCGCCGCCGTGCGGCAGGTAGCCGCCCCGGGCGAGCATCGGCAGTTGCGGCATGGCCCAGCCCATGCCGCCGATGCCCGGCACCCAGGACGGCGTAGTGAACGACAGCTGGCCCACCGAGCGGTTCCACCACGACGCGATCATGTTGAAGCCGGCTTTGAACGGGCGGCGAGGATGTCGCCGACCTTGGCCAGGCCCCGCAGCAGCTTCCCGGGCAGGCTCAGGTACCAGTCCAGGGCGCGGCTGCCGGCGTTGGTGATGCCGTTCCAGGCCCCGAGGATCCAGTCCTCCCACAGGGTGTGCACGAACCAGTCGCCCACGGCCTCAGCACCCCGTTTGATGCCGCTCCACGCCCAGTCCCACGCCTGCTGGAACCATTGCGTCTTCGTTGCGATCAACACGATGACCGCGATCAGCGCCAGGATCCCCAGCACGATCCACGTGGTCGGGGACGCCATCTGCGCGATGTTGAGAGCCCACTGCTGGACGGTGGCCACGACCATCGCCGCGCGGGCCCGCAGCATCGCCCCGGACAGCGCGTTGATGCTCCACACTGACCTCTTCGTGGCGGCGTCACCGGCGGTGGTCGCGGCCGTCGACGCCGCGGTGGCCACCGTGGCGCCCCGCTTGCCGGTGGTGTTGGCGGTCAGGGCGGCGGTGTGCGCGTTCAGGGCGGACCGCATCCCCCAGTTGGCGGCGACCTCGGCCAGTCGGATCGGCAGGGCGATCACCGAGGCGATGTTGGCGGCGGTCTGCGCGGACCGGGAGATCACCCACCCGGCCGCCACGATCGGCAGGATCTTCGCCAGGGTGTCCAGGTGCCCGGCGGCGAAGCTGACCACCTCGCCAGTGACGTTCAGCCCGTCGTTGAACGTGTCGGCGTGGCCGGCGATCACCGGTAGGACCTCGCCGACACCGGTCAGGATCGACCGGAGTGTGGTCAGCACCTCCCCGACGCGCTGCTGGCCCTCGGCGGACTCCAACCAGGCACGCATCGCCGCGCTGCCCTGGACCAGGAAGTCGAGGGTGGATCCGCCGTTGTCGCCGGCGCCGACCACCGCCCGCACCGACGCGACGACGTTCCAGGCGACCTCGCCCAGCTGGCGGAGCACGGTCAGGCCGGTGGACATCCACCGCTGCGCGTCCCCGGACTGGCGAGAGGCAATCGCCCACTGCTCGAACCGCGTGGCGAGGGTGCCGACGTCGCCGGCCATGCCGGGCAGGAACCCGGACCCCACGGCGGCGAACTGAAGGAACCCGTTCACGATCGGCCGGACGGCTGCGGCCAGCCGGTCCGACGACGTCGCGGTGTTGTCCAGGATCAGGTCGACGTCCCGCACGGTGTCCCGGGTCTGCGCCAGGCCGAGAGACTGCCGAATCGCGGTGTTGAAGGCACCGCCCATCCGACCCAGCCACGACGTGACCCCGGGCAGGTACAGGCCGGACAGGTCCCGCAGATCCCCGGCGACGCCGGCGAACGTGCGCTGCTGACCGACCCGGGCGGCGCCCTCCACGCTGGCTGGAGGTCGCGCAGGGTGGTGATGACCGCCCGGCCGGCCGGCGACAGCCGGTTGAGTGCCTCGGTGGCCGGGTCGATGGCGGCGGCCGCCGACGTCGACGCCTCCCGCACGGCGTCCAGGGCGTCCGCGACGCGCTGGGCGGCCTGGTCGACCTGCCGCTGTGCCTCGGCCTGCCGGTCCAGTGCGGCCTGGACCTGGTCGCTGCCGTCCACCCCGACCCGGCCGGCGTGTTCCTGTTCCCGCGCGAGGTCGCTGACCCGGTCGCGGACGTTGGCCAGGGTCTGCTCGGCCCGCCGGTAGGCCCGTTCCGCGTCGTCGATGCGCTCCAGGTTGCCGCTGCTGCGCGCCTCGGCCAGCTCCCGCTCGGCGTCGCTGACGGCGTCGACGGCGTCCTCTTCGTCGAGGCGCGCGTCGGCGGCCGCGCGGGACAGATCTTCGAGCCGCTCGACCTCGTCGGCGCGGGCCCGGGTGACCGCTTCCTGCGCGGCCTGGGCGGCGCGCTGCGCGTCGGCCAGGGCCTGCACGGCGCTGCGGTGCTCCCGCTGGGCGGCGGTGACGCGCCGGCGGCCGCCGTCGCCGCAGACCCCCGGTCGTGGCGGCCCGGCCGGTGGCGTCCCACGCTTCGCCCAGACCCATCGTGACCGCCGTGCCGGCGAGCACCGTGGCGGTGGTGGCCGCCACCGCGCCGGGCATGAGCCATACCGCGCCGGCCGCGCCGGTCACCGCCGCCGCGAGGGCGATGCCGTGCGCGGCCGCCGAGGCCATCGCCCCACCCATCACCACCGTGCTGGCGGCGCTGGCGAGGTTCGCCGCCCGTACCTGGCTGGCGGTGCGGGTCAGCAGCGCCGACACACCCCGGTCACGGCCGACGGTGTTGAAGACCAGGCTGGTATCCGACACGGGTCACCTCCCTGGTCAGGTGGAGTGCTTGCGCATGTCCTCGCGGGCCTTGTCGACCTGCGAGCAGCACAGCTCGAACTGGTCGACGGTCAGCCGGTCCTGCTCGGACGGAGGAATGTGCAGCAGCGCGGCGATGTCTACGGCGTAGTCGTGTCGCCGCTCGGCGAGGCTTCCGCTTTTCCCGGGGGTCCTCCGGGCCTTGGCCAGCTGCTGACGCAGCACCATCAGCGCCGCCATCCGGTCCTCCGGGGAGAGGTCCCCGTCTGGCACGTTCTCCAGCTCGGTGATCGCGGCCTCCACCTCGCTCTTGGTGCGCTCCAGCCGCAGCTCGTCGTCGTAGAAGTCGACGTCGCTGTACTTCAGGGTCGGGTGCTGGCGGCGCAGGAACGTCCACAGCAACGCCCGCCGTGCGCTGGTCTGGCCCTTGAGGAGCGCCACCTTGAAGTCACTGCCGTACGCCAGGCCGGTGTGCCGGTCGATGGCCTCCATCTCCATCACGCGCAGCCGGCCGGGCTTGTACTCCCACCGCTGCTCTTCGCCGCCCTCCGGCGCGTAAACCAGGTACATCAGGACCTCCGTGAGATGCGTCGCGCCCGGTCGTCCAGGACGCGGGCGGCCGCCGCCCGCAGACGCGGACGCAGCGGCCGTAGGGTGTCGTCGAACCAGCCGGGCCGGCCGACCTGGGTGACCCAGACGTCGTAGTTGCCGCCGACCGGGTGCCGCCAGCCGCGCCGGGCGTTGAGCCGCTTCGGAGCGCTGGCGAATCCCCGGACGTCGGGGGTCTTGCGGGCGCGGATCCGCGCGCCGGCGCGGCGGCCGTCGAGCCGAACCATCGACTCGACGCCAGCGGCCACCGCCTGGCGCAGCGGCTCACCGGCGTGCTCCACCCGCCGGTGGCCATGCTCATCAGCGCGCCACGTACCGCCGTCACGCCGGCTCCAGAGCGGCGTGCAGCGCACCGGCCAGGTCGGTACGCCACTCGGTGTCGGACGCCTCCTCCTCGAGGGCCCGCGCCACGCGGGTGAAAGTCCGGTGGTCGGGCTCGATGACGACGGCGTCCACCGGTCAGGCCGTCGCGCGGGTGACCGGCCCGGACGTCGGCCACGTGTAGGACGCCTCGTTGACGTCGCCGGGCGCACCGGCGATCGGCGTCCAGTTCTTGATCAGGATGCTGCCGGTGTACTTCGGGTTCGACGTGCCCACCACGGCGTTGGACGCGCGCACCTCGAACGGCACGACCGTGCCGAACAGGGGCCACATCACGCTGTCGAGCGCGGCCGCCGCGAGGTCGTTCTTGAAGGTGACCGCCAGCCCGCCGGACGCCAGACCGCCGGCCACCTCCTTCCAGCCGTTGGACGCGAAGGTCGTGACATCCTTCTCCTCCACCTCCATGCTCAACTCCGCCTTGCTGGTGTTGGCCGAGCGGTCGGATCCGTTGAGCGCCACGTACGCGGCCTTGAGCACCATGATCGGCATGGCGGGTGACTCCTATCTGTGAGGCTCAGGCCAGGCCGAGCGCGACGACGAACAGGAAACTCGGGGTGGTCCCGGACACCGTCCAGGTCGCCCGGTAGTAGGTGTCGGTGATCGGGCCGGCCAGGCGCAGCGTTTGCCCGCCGGCGACGGTCGCCGCGGTGAAGGTCAGGCGGTCGGTGGGCGTGGCCATGCCGGCCGCGTCGTCCGACTGGATCGTCACCGTCACCGACGGCGTGGCGGTGCCGGCGATCGACAGCACGTGCAGCGTGGCGACCAGTTCCCCGCCGGCCGGCAGCGCCGGCAGTTGCACGGCCGCGCCGTTGCCGGTGGCGGTGCGGGCGGTCCCGGCGGGTGCAGCACCACACCCCGGCCGACCGGGTACGACGACGACCAGGCGGCCGACCACGGGGCGATGTCACCGGGCGCGCCGAGCAGCTGGTAACTGCCCTGGAGAGCCCGGGTCACGTAGGCGGGATCCCCGACGGCCGCGCCGCGCGGGCAGATCGTCCACGCGGACATGCCGCCCAGCGCCGCCCACGCCGCGTCGTCCACCAGGCCCGGGTCGCCGGCCTGCCAGAACCCGGACGCGTTGCCCTTGCTGGACTTCAGGCCGGCTACGACCTGCTTCCACACCCGGTCGGTGGCCGGGTCGTAGGACCCGAACGTGGTGACGTCCTTCTCTTCCGCCTCGGGACTGATCTCGACCTTGTTGGCCTGGCCGGTCATGTCCGCCGCGCCGGCGAAGAACCGCACGTTCTTGAGGATGTCGGCCACGTCAGTCCTCCTCTCCGACGATCCGGACGGTCCACTCCGCCCCGTAGAACCAGTCGGTGCCGACCTGGTAGGCGCGGTGGCCCTGGACGCGGGTCACGTGCAGGTCGTGGCAGGCCCCGCCGAGGGTCTGCGGGACGCCCGGGTCGCCCTCGATGCCGTACTTGACCGACGTCGGGCCCGACCGCTTCATGAACTTCTTGAGCAGCGCCTGGCCGGCCTTGTCGTCGGCGCGGGACACCAGCACCCGGCACCCGGCCGTGAGGAGATCCAGCCCGCCGTAGGTCTGGTCGTAGTCGAGGGTCAGCTCGGTGACGTACGCGTGCGGCACGGAGACGGAGTCGGGCACGAACGCGTCGGCGCGCAGAAATCCCGTCGACGCCGGCGAGCAGCTCGGCCAGGCGGGTGGTCACCAGCTCCAGGTCCACGGCTACTCCGCCCGCTTCGGCGGCCGCCGCGTTCCGGTGCCGGCCGGCTGGTCGACGGCCACCGGGGCCGGCGCGTCGACGTCGGCGTCGGCGTGCTCCTGGTCGACGTCGACGAGGTCGACCTGGCGGACCCAGTAGGAGATCTGCTGCTCGACCGCGACCAGGGCGTCCTGTTCGCCGGCGGCCCGGTGGGCGTCGCGTTCGGTGAACAGCCGCAGCAGAGTCTGGTAGGCGATCAGCTCCTGGTCGACGCGCTGCACCTCGGCGTACCGGCCGGCCGCGAGGTGCTCGGCCCGCTGCTCGTTCAGGCCGGTGATGATCTGTTCGACGGTGGGCACAGCGGCCCTCCTCTCGGGTCAGGCGAAGCCGGGCAGGACGTACGGTCCGACCAGCTCTTCCACGTCGGGGTCCCAGCGGGACAGCCGCACCGCGCCCCACTCGGCGGAGCCGACCACCCCGCCGGGCTGTCCTTGCGCATGTAGAGCCGGTTGGCCAGCAGCAGCGCGGCACGGCTGATCTCGTCGGGCACCGCCGGCCAGCCCCACCGGGCGGTGACCCGGACCCGGGGCCCGGCCCAGTAGCCGCCCGGCGGGGCGATCAGCGTGGTGATCGGCTGACCGGTGGCCAGCGCGTTGTCCGGGCCGGTGTCGTAGCCGGTGACCGGCGACCACGCGCTGCCGGTCCCGGATTCCACGACCAGGTCGGCGATGTCGCCGATGTCGTCGACGAGCAGCAGCCCGTCGACGGTGGTCCGCCCGACCACCCGAACGTCCGGGCGGTGGCGTTGTCGTCGAGCGCGAACGCCCCGGGCGGCCGGCCGGTCTTACGGTCGATCTGCCGGCACGCGGCGGTCAGCGCCTGGGTGAGCGCCTGGTCGTCGTCCTCGGCGGTGATCTTCCGGGCTGCCTTCAGCTCCGGCAGGGTCGCGTACAGGGTGCTCGCCACGGTCGCTCTCCCCGGGGGCTGGTCAGGTGGTCTGCTGCGGCGGGACCTGCCGGCCGGACGGCGCCCGCAGCGGCTCACCCTTGGCGTTGCGGCCACGCAGCTTGAGCTGCTCGTCGACCTGGCTGATGCGGTCGGTGTAGCGCTTCTTCTTCGCGTCGTCGGTGGCGGCCCCCGCCGCCCGGGACAGGCCGGCCCGCTCGTCGACCAGCGCGGCGATCATGCCGTCAGGGTTCGGGTCGTTGATCTTCTTGTCGTTGTCGCTGCCGCTCATGGCGGTACCTCCCAGTGGGTTGGTTCGGGCATGGGTACGGCCCGCCGGCCTGGGCGGTCGGCGGGCCGTGAGGCGGGTCAGGGTCAGGCGCCGGTGAAGGTCGGCGTGACCAGGCCGGTGCCGGCGATCTTGCGGGCGTGCGGGTACCGGGCGTGGGTGTAGGCGTAGTAGCCGTACAGCACGAGCACCACGGCGAGGTTCTCGGCCTTGGGCTGCTCGGCGCGGATGTACATCGGCGCGTTCGGGTCTTCCCAGAGGTGGAACTCGTTGCGGTCGCCGAGGTAGATCTCGTCCTCGTTGGTGCCCGCCCCGAGGTTCGTGGCGATGTTGTTGTCCACGATCACGGGGGTTCCGTTGGGCAGGATGCCGCGCACGCCGCGGCCGTAGGCGGTGGCGTAGTTCGCGCCGAGGGTCTGCGCCACGATGCCCGGCTGGGTGATCATCGGGTAGGACGCGCCCATGGCGTTCTGCATCCAGTACCAGCGACGGGAGTGCATGACCGCGAGGTTGTCGCCGGACGCCTGGTCCAGCAGCGCGGCCTCGACGCCGGACAGGCCCTCGATGACCTTCGGGTACAGCTCGGCGACGGTCGGGGACGCGTCGGTGTAGGCCACGGTGGTGGCCACCGCCGACAGACCGGTGGACGCCTGGTTGAGCAGCTTGCCGTCGAGGTTCGTCGCGTACCGCCGGTACAGGTCGTCGAGCACCACCTGCTCGACGCCGGCACCGCGCTCGACGGCCTGCCGGGAGATGCTCTGCCGGCCGCCGGCGGTCTGCACCGGAATCTGCAGCACGGTGTCGTCCATGTCCTGCTCGGCCACGGCGGCGTTCTCCGCCGACTGGTTGTCGACGCTCGACGACGTGGTGATGCGGGAGATGTTGACGACCATGCCCTGCGCCGGCAGGTCGTGGTGGCGGATCGCGTCGGCGAACGGCCGGTTCGCCGCCACCGCCGGGGCGTACATGTCGGTCAGGTACTGCGGCACCACCAGGCCACCGAACGCGCCGGTACCCACCGCGCGGATCTGGTCGCCGCGCTCGGCGCGTTCCTCGGCCATGTGCCGCTCCAGCCGGGTACGGGCCTCGAAGTCGCCCATGAACTGGGCGACCACGTCCGCCTGGAATCCGGCGCCGCGCCGGTCGGTGTCGGGCCGGTAGGTGCGCTCCTCGGCGCCGACCCGGGCGACCCGGTCGTACGCCGGCGCGCGGGTGCCGGTCGGGGACGTCCGCGCGGACAGGGCGGCGACCTCCTCCTCCCGGCGCTGCTCCTCCTCCAGCTCGGCCAGGGCCTCCTGGCGGCGGGTCACCTCCGCGTCGGCCGCGTCGCGGGCCTGGCGGCGCTCGGTGACGGCCTCCTCGGTCAGGTTGGGGTCGGACCGCAGCGCCATCAGCGCGTCCTGCGCGCCCTGGCGGGCGGTGATCGCGGTACGCAGCTGCTCCTGCGCCTGCGCGATCATCTCGGCGAGCGTCATGCTCGTCCTCCTTGGGTGGTGAGTGATCGGGGACGCCCGTCCAGGTCAGACGGCCACCCGAGGCCGTGGCGCCGGGTGGGCTCGTGCGAGGCAGAGCAGGGCGGGATACCCGGACGGCGGGATGCCGGCCGGGAAGAGGAAGGGGCGGCGGTCAGCCGCCGGCGAGCGCGAGCTCCAGCAGCGCGCGGGCCCGCGACGACACCGGCCGGGCCGGCTGGCGCAGGGCGGCGTCGGTGGAGGGGTTCGCGCCGTACCCGACGATCGCGACGTCGCCACGGTGCAGGTCGACGCGGTCGATGCGGTACTCCGTGTAGTCCGGCGACCAGGTGCCAGCCTCGATCCGGAACGCGAAGGACATCTCGTCGACGAGCTGGGCGCGCAGCTTCGGCGCGATGTACGCCACGTCGACGTCGGCCGGGTCCAGGCGGGCCGCCACGGCCAGGCCGACGTCGTCGACCGTCAGGTCCAGGGTGCCGGTGGTGGTCCGGGCGATGCGGCGCAGCTGGTCGTGACCGAGCACCAGCGGCACGTCCAGGTCCGTACGGGACAGGGTGGTGTCGAACGCCCCGGCGGAGATGACCTCCGAGTAGGGGCCGTACCAGTCCCACATCTCGTACGCCCGCTCCGTCACCGAGGCGTGCCCGGTGAACTCGAGGGAACCGCCGTCGCCGGCGGCGGCGCGCAGCTGCACGCCGGCGAGCGCGGCCCGGACCACCGCCCGGGATCCGCTCTCCTCGGCGCAGCGCCGCTGGGACGGCCGGTCCGCGCGCTGCCGCACCTGCTGGGCGCGGGCGGCGGCCGCAGCCGCGCGGGTCATCGTCGGTCATGACTTCGCCTCCGTCGGCTGCGTGCGGGGTGCTCCGTAGACCGCCGCGAACTCCGCCAGGTCGGCGTCGGTCAGCGGGGGCCGATCGTCCAGGGCCCGGCCTTCCGACGGCGTCAGTTGGCGGGAGTCCAGGCGGGTCTTGATCGTCTCGGCGCGGGCCTGCGGGTCCATCGCCAGCAGCGCGCTGCGGTTGAGCTTCACGTACCGGGTGCCGGCACCAGCCGCCCGAGCGCGGTTTCCCGACGGGTCACGGCCGGACCCAGGTTCATGATGAGGAACTGGAGGTTCCGCTGGGTGATCGTCGCGTAGGTGATGCTGCCGGTGGACACGGCCGCGTCGATCAGGTCGGCCGGGCAGCCGAAGAACCGGGAGATGTCCGTCAGGCCGAACTGCCGGGACTCCAGGAACTGCGTGTCGTTGGCCACGGTCTGGATCGGCTTGTACTCCAGTCCTTGCCGTGCACGAACAGGTCCCCGGACGTCACCGCCGCCCGGTAGTGGTCCTTGGCGATCTGCGCCTCGGTCTTGTTGATCGTCTTGGCGGTGTTGACCAGCTCCGCCATCGGGATGGCGGACCCGCCGAACCAGTCCACCGCGAACCGCTGCGCGGACGCGGACTCCTGCAACGACAGCGCCGCGTACGCCACCGGTGACAACCCGAGCGGCAGCCCGGCCACCGTGAACTGCTTCTCGTGCCACACGTCGGCCAGCCGGTCCCCGGTGTACGGCGTGCCGGCGATCCGGATCTCCGTGATCGTCGAGCCCTTCGCCCGGACCACGACGTCGGAGAGCGCCACCAGGTCGATCCGCGCCGGCAGACCCAGCGCGGTCCGCTCGGTGACCAGCCCGAAGCAGTTGCCCGCCCGGTCCAGGTCGACCTGGCTGGAGTACAGCCACTCCTGGATGTCGACCCGCTCACCGCCAGGGTTGACCAGCACCGGCGGTTTCGGCACCTCCACCTGCACACCCTGCACCCGCCGGTACACGTCCACCGGCATGGTCGAGAGCAGGTCCGCGCGCAGCCGCAGACACGCCCACACGGCGCTGTGCCGCATCGCCGAGTCGTTCGTCACCGCCGTGGTGTTCGTCCGCGCCGCGCGCCGCTCGCCGATCAGGTCCTGCGGGCTGGTGATCGACGCGGCCCGCCTCCACAGGCTCACCGGGTATCACCCCCGGCACGACGGCGACGCGGGGCCGACCGGTCCGCCCGCCACGATCCGACCAGCACCACCACGGCGGCCACGATCAGCCCCGGGCCCGCGCCGAGCAGACTCGCCACCGTGGCGGCCACGCCGGCCGCGAGCAGCAGCAGCCCCAGCACGTCCAGGACGGTGGTCACCACCTCGTGCACGCGATCACCACCCGTCATCCGAAGGAATCCGCCACGTCGTAGTCGTCATCGACGGCCAGGTGCTTGCGCGTCTCCAGCGCGTACAACGCCTGCCGGGCCGCGTTGAGCGTGACGATGTTGCCGGCCTTGCGGTCGAGCACGAACGAGTCCCCGACCGGTTTGGTGCGGGCCACCTTCCACGCCTTGGTCAGCGAGTCCTGACCGGCGTGCCGCAACGTGCCGACCCGAACCCGGTTGAGCAGGACGGCGGTGTACGCGGCGGCGTCCTGGACCGTCGGAGAGGCGATCTGCCCGCGCTCCGGCTCTCCGCTGGGCAGCACCAGGCCGTTCTCGGCCAGCGGGTCCTTGAGCTGCTTCGCCGGACCGCCGCCGACGGTCGACGCCCACCCGACCGGCTTCCACGTCTCGTTCAGGTCCCGGGCCCGGCCGGGCACCCAGTCGATGCCCGGCCGGTACTCGATGACCCGCAGGTACCGGCTCGTCGGCGCCGATCCACGCGGCCACGATCGCGGCCTGGGTGCCCTGCCAGTCCGCCTCGATACCCATCGCCAGGGGTCCGGATCCGGCCGCAGCTCGTCGCCGAGCGGGTCGACCAACTCGTTCCACCGCGCCAGCGGCGGCATGTTCGGATCCGCCGGGGTTTCGAGCCGCGCCGACGGTTGAGGTAGGCGCGCTCGAAGTCCTCCACGGTGGCCTTCGCCAGTTCGGCGCGGATCGTCTCCACGGTGACCGTGTGCCGCCACCACTGCCGACCGTGCCGTCGACGCCACACACGCACGGCCCGCCCTCAATCGGACACAACGCCGGCATGCAGCTCAGCCACGTCTGCGGGTCATCGTGCGGGTCGTCCAGGTTCGACCACTCGAGGTAGCAGATCGTGTGCTGCTGCCCGGACTCGGCTACCTGTCGGCCCAACTCGACCTTGGCGGCCAGGTACGTGCTCTTCTCGGTTCCCTCCGTGCTCACCCGCCAGTGCTGCGGGGACCACCGGGTCAACATCGCCGGGCTGAACGCCTGCTCCAGGCGGGAGTCCTCGGCGTGGAAGAACTCGTCCTCCACACCCAGGTCCAACGTCTTGCCGTGCGCGGCGTCCTCGGTGTTGGCGGTGATGCCGTCGATCGCGCCGGTGTCCCACAGCAGCGCCTCCAAGCCGCCACGCAGCCGGACACGGAACCGGCTGGCCAGCGGCGAGCGCTCCAGGATCGGCAGGTGGTCGTCGATCAGCTTCTCTCGGGCGTCCTGGCGTTTCTGCGCCGCGTAGAGGATCCGCTGTCGGCCGACCTGCTGCGGGGCGTGCCGCTTCGCCTCCTTGGTGAACGCCAGCGCACGGTGCGACTTCACCCCGAGCACGATGGACGTCTTGCCGGACTGGCGCGGCTTCAGCAGCGTCACGTCCCGGTACGCCAGCGCCTGGGTGCCCGGTCGACCTCCAGTGCGACGTCAACGGAATACCGCTGCGCTGGCATCATCGGCATGCCCAGCTGGGCGGAGATCCGCGCGATCGACGTGCCGTAGGTCTTCCGGGACGG
>NZ_FMHW01000004.1 GCF_900090325.1 Micromonospora pallida
GAGCTGCTCATGGAAGCTGCGGGGCATCAGGGACCACTCGTCGACGTACGCGCCCCGGCAGGTCATGCCCCGGAGCCGGTTCTCGCTGCGTTCGTCGTTGAAGGTGATGACCTCGACCGTGGTGCCGAGGATCGTGGCGGTCGGCGCCCCGGGTGTACGTCGTCGCCTTGGCCAGCGGTCCGAAGAGCACCGGGTCTCGCAGCGGGTTGAAGATGTTCCGGACCGCCGTGTCGTACGTCTTCGCGGTAACGACCAGGTCCCGCTCTTTCGGGGTCTTCGGGTCGGCGAGGTACATCAGCCACCGGAGCAGACCGGAGGCGGTCTTCCCGGACCGGATGGCGCCCTCGGCGAGGTTGACGAAGAAGTTGCTCTCGCAGACGTACTCGATCTGCTTCTCCGACAGGGGCAGGCCCCGGAGGTCGACGCCGGTCACGTCGCGTCCTTACGCGCGTTGATCAGGGCTTCGCGCAGGTCGGTGAGCATGCTCTTCTCGGACTCGTTGCCGGTGGCCTTGTCGTACTCGGCCAGCTTGAGTGCGGTGTTGGCGAGGGCCTGAATGGCGCTGGCGATGTCCCGCTTGTCCCGGAACGGCGGCTCGTCGACGTCGCGCTCGTTGTAGTCGTTCTCCTTGCCACCGAAGTTGTAGATCTTGGCCTTGGAGAACATCTGGCCCATCAGCTTCTGGGCACCCGCGAGTGCGTCGACCTGGAGCTTGGCGCGGCGGGCGGCGGCGTCGTCCTTCTTGGCCTGGGTGGCGACCTTCGTGCGCTCCCGGTCGAACGTCAGGCCGAGCTCGTCGGCGATGCGGGAGATGGTCTTCCCCGAGCGGCCCATCTCCTTCGCGATGGCGTTCCGGCTCAGCTTCTGGGCGTGCAGCTCCTTGACGCGGTCGTAGTCGGCCTGGGTGACGGGGCGGGGGCGGGTCATGGGTCACCTCGTCACGGCCCTTGGCCGGTCAGGGGTCGGCGGACAACTCGACGTGGGCGGGCGGGGCGGCGAACCCGACCGGAGAGCTGCGGGCGTATCCGGCCGTCTCGCGGAACAGGTCGAGTGCCTTGGCGGCGACGACGTCCAGGGGCTCGGCGGCTTCGACGATGACGGTGTGGCCGGCCACGGTGACGTCCACCTTGCCGGGGCGGGCGGATCGGTCACGACTGCTCCGAGGGGGAATTCCCGCCCTGCGGGGATGTTGACCACATTCGGTGCCGGCAGTGGGGCCGGCCGAGTCCATAGGGGGCGGATCATGCCGAACAACGGCAACGATGAAAACGAGCTGCTCCGCGAGGCGAAGGTGTCGATCCTCAAGAAGATCACCGAGCTCAACACCACCTCCGTGGGCCTGAAGGGGACCCTGGAGCTCGCGATGGCGTACACCGTGCTCGACCGGGGGAAGCTGCCGGCGAGACGCCGAAGAGCTGACCGGGTGTGCGGGCAGGCCGGCCACCCACAGCGACCTGCCCGCGTTCCCCCGGCGCGTCCGACCTGGACGCGAAACAGCCCGGGAGCCGTGGGGCTCTACCGGGCTGCGGACAGACTCCGCCTATGGGAGTCGGTGAACAATCATCATGCGGCGAGGGCGACTCCAACGTCAACTCGGCGTCGTCGTCCGCGGCCGCCGGTGCGCTTGTCCGCCTCAATGCGGGCGGCTTCGTCCAATGGGCTGTAGCCGCGCTGGGTGGTGAGGCCGTCCCGGTCCCGCCACCGCCGGACCATCGCGGTGGTGATGTCGACGCCCAGGCGGTGGACGAGCTGCTGGCGGTGCCCCACTGCCGGCCGGCGTACGGGAGGAGTGGGGCCTCGGCGGGGCAGCGGCCGTCGGCGTCGAGGCGGAGACCGCAGCGCGGGCAGCGGGTAGCCATGATCCGAGCGTACCTTCCTAGGCTACTTCGGATGGCTCCACCATAAGTGGCATTATGGTGCCCCATTTTTGGGGCTAATCGGACATCGGCAGCCGCCCTGGTTCCCCTACGCACCGACGTGATTTCGACTGGACGGGTCGGTGAAAATTGATGGCGACTCACCTATGAACCAGGAGGACGAGTGGAACGAGCCGAACGCTTCCTCGCTGCGCTGCGCGAGACGCTCGAGCTTACGGATCGGCTGAACAAGCGCAGTCTCGAGCGGCAGTTCTGGGTGCCCCGGCCATCTTCGGTGTTCGACCGTGAGTTGCAGAACACTCAGGTTGACAAGCGGGGCATCCCGTGGGGACAAGATGAGGCAACGTACGCGTTCGAGATGGCCTACATGAGCATGTTTGCAGTTGGCGACCACCTGGCGGCCATCCATACGCTCCTCCAGCCCCCGATACCGGTGCTCGGTCAGGCGGTTCTGGCCAGATCGGTCTTCGAGAGCGCCGCCTTCGCCTTCTGGATCATGGACCCCCACATCACCGTGCGCCAGCGGGTGGCCAGGGCGTACCTCGTGTTCTGGTCCGAGGCCAAGAGGAACCTCAAGGTGACCCCGAAGCACGAGACGGCCAACGTCGCCGCCGCTCAGATGCATCTCGACAAGGTCTTAGGGCGCATCGACGAGTTGGGGCTCAGCAGAGCCGGTGTCACCGTCGAAGGTGAGCAGATCCCGTCGAAGACGGTCCTAGTCGCGGAGCTATTCGCTGACGACCTCCTACAACCCCACAAGAACATTTACTCGCCCTACTCTGGCGTAACCCACGGGGAGATGACGGCGCTAATGACTCGCAAACTCACCCCAACCGGTGCCGACCCTGTCTGGTCCATCACGCCGCGGCAACTCACCGAGAACGTCGAACTCGCGATGGCCGCGTTCCGAGCGCTCCACCGGCGGCTCTGCTTCGGTGGTATGGGTGCTCAGGGTATGGGCGGCCAGCCGGGGTTGGAGCACAGGCTCTGGGAGAACAACGTGGGACGCCGCCTAGAAGCCATCCACCGGGCTCTGGTCTAAGCATCAGATGGCGTTCAGCACTTGGCCCTTCCGGTCAGCCTTCCGGGCCACAGCGAGTACGGCGGCCCGGGGCCAGATGTGCGCGACGCCTTCCACCGCACCGTCCAGCCCGCACCGGCAGCCCTGGCCGGTGCACAGGCACTGCTCGGCGCACACCACCGTCCCACCTCCGGGCCGGCGGTCTGCACCTCGAGGCGACGCACCTGGCACACCGGGCACGGCGGCTCACCGGGCACGAGGGACCGCTCGGCGTAGAGGCCGACGGCGTTGCGGATCCAGGCGTCCTCGTCGGCCAGGTGCCGAGCCACGATCGCGGCGGTGCCAGGCAGGAGAGCGGGGATGCCGGCGATGAGGCGGCCGAGCGGGTCGGTGTCGGCGGCGAGCCGGGTCATGACGGCGAGTCCGGCGATGCGCCGGTCAGCGCGGTCGGAGAGCACTTCCACCGGTTGATGCGGGGCATCCGGTCGGCGGTGGCGACCATGTCCGGGGTGGGATCTCCGTGCCCACCGAGCGCGTGCGCCGCCCCCAGGACGGTGAGCGAAGCGCCTCCGGAGCTTCGAGCTGCTCGGCGGCGATCTGCTTGGCCTCGTCGTCGGCGAGCTGGGCGAGGTGGGTATGCGCCTTCCGGAGGGACCAGGCGTTGGCGGTGGCGTGCAGGTGGTACGGAGTCATCGGGCCTTCCGGGTGAGCAGGTTGATGGCGGCGCAGCCGAGCCAGGCCGCGGTGAGGGCGAGGAGGGTGGGCGGCGGCGGGTTGCCCCAGGTGCGTGCGGCGGCGTCGAGGGCGAGTACGGCGGCCGCCCCCGCCACCAGTGCGGCGGCGGAGGCGGCCAGGATGTGGCGGGTCACAGGTGCGCCCCGGACGGCTGGATGGTGACCACGGGCTGGATGACGTCGTCCGGCCAGGGCTGGTCGTCGTCGGGGTGCAGGTGCAGTTGCCGATGCCGCAGCACTCCCGGCGCAGTCGTACTCTTCGCAGTCGCAGATGCCGTCGTCGCCGCTGCACAGGTACGAGCGCGGGCTACGCGCAGCCGTGGTCGCAGCGTGGGCAGTCGCAGGAACGATGCCATCGCCTGGCCGGCGTACGGGTCAGGAAGGCCGCAGACGTCGCACCTCACCGGTCAGCCCTCCACCGGCGCGGCTTGCGCCTGCTTGGCGGCCAGGCGATGCACTCGTCGTGGAGTAGCCCGCTGGCTGCCGCTGCCAGGTGTACGCCTCGCCCTTGTAGACGCCGCGGCGGCAGTACTTGCAGGTGGTGAGGTAGGTGGTGGTGTTGCCGCTGGGCTTGAGGCTGGTGAGTGCGGTGGTGGGTCGGATCCGGGGACCGGTCAGCCCTCCTGCTGGTCGAGGGCCGCCAGGACGGCTTCAACGCACTTCTCCCACACCGACAGCGGCACGAACGGCCCGATGTCCAGCAGGGTGCGGGTGAGGGCGTTGAAGACCAGGGCGTGACGGCGGCGGCGGTCGCTCGTCGTCCTGCGCGCGGGGCCCGGCGGAACGAGGGCGGCGGCCTTCGCGCGGTCCGCCATGCCGGAAAGCAGCTCGGCCAGCGCAGCGCGCATCTCGTCGTCGGTGGGCTCGGGTGCGATTTTCCGGGCGCACGCCTTGATGGTGCGCTTACGGGCGGCGCGTGGGCCGGTGCCTCCTACGTCGCCCATTTCCTCGGCCCATGCCACAGTAGGTCGCTGGCCTCGGTGAACGCCTGGCGCTTGGCCTGCTCCAGTGCGGCTCGCGCCTGGTCGCGTTCGGCGGTGAGGGTGGCGATTTGCCGGTCGCGGTCGTACATCTCGGCGAGTCGGCCGGTGGCGAGGAGTCGGGCGGCGTCGCGGTCGCGGCGGAGCTGCTCCGGCTCGTCGTGCACCGGGAGGGTCGGCTGGCGACCGGGGCGTCTCCGGCGTCGTACGGGGCCGCGTCGGCGGGCTGCTGGCCCAGGTCGAGCTTGCCGAACGGGGCGAGCTGTCCGGCGCCCTCGCGGATTAGGCGTGCGTTCCAGTGCTCGCCGGGAAGCTCGGTGCCGGTGGGCATGGCGCGGGTGTCGGGGGTCTGGTCGGTCACGGTGTCCTCCGGGTCAGGCGCGGGTGCCGTGGGTGGCGTAGACGGTGGGCTCGGTCGGGGTGCCGGTGGACGTCTGCGCGCCGCCGGGCGTGGACTGGTAGGCGGCGGCGTGGAGGGCGTCGCACAGCCGGCCGAGCGGGTCGTCCTGGGGGCGTCGTCGACGAGGTGCTGGTGGAGGGTGGCCAGCTCGGTGGGGCTGTAGGCCGTGGCGAGGGCGTCGGCGAGGGCGGTGTCAGCGGGCACGGTGGGTCTCCTCGAGTTCGTGGCGGATGGCTCGTGCGCGGGCGGGGGTGACGTAGGGGTACTGCCGTCCGAGGGCTTCGTCGTCGTCCTCGGGGGCCGGCGGGGGACGTGGGCCTGGGCGCGTCGGATGGCCTCGCGGGCGCTGGCCCTGGCCCGCTTCATGCCGGGCGTCAGGTGTCGGGTGGTCATGCGCTGCTCCGGGTGTGGGTGGCGCAGGCGTTGCCGGCGATCGGGTCGACGGCGAGGGTGGTCTGCCCTTCGGCGTGGCACTGGAGGCAGAAGCCGAAGCCCTCGCGGGTGGGCTGCCGGTCGGAGTTGGTCACCAGGCGGAGGTTCGGACCGCGACCGGGCTGCGTCTCGCGCGCGCGGTCGTGAGTAACGGTGGGAGCTTGCGGTGGTAGCTGTTCCGCCGGAGAGAGTGAGCTTTCAATCCCAGTCCCAGGCGCCGGAGGCGACTGGGGGCGCAGGGGGTCTGGGGGCAGCGTGCCCCAGAGGGAGGTTCCTGGGTGGTTTCTCGGGTGGTTCCCGGACGGTTCACGGGTGGTTCGGGGGCGCTGCGTCCGTACGTACGTCGTCAGGATCCGTACGTACGGACTCTGTGTCGGTACGTACGAACGCAGAATCCGTACGTACCGACTCTGCGTCCGTACGCTGCTTCTTCTGCTTGCGCCGGTACTCCCGCAGCCGGGCTGCCTCAGCCGCCTTCTTCTCATCGATCTCGGCCTCTAGCTGAGCCCGCTCAGCGGGGTCGCGCTTCTTGGTCATGTCGAGGTTCCAGCGGGGGTGCCCCACCGGGTGGTGCCGTCGGGGACCAGGAGGCCGGCGGCCTCGAGCCGAAGCTCGGCGCGCTGGATCGTCCGCTCGTCGAAACCGGTGCGCCAGATGACGTCGGCGATGCTGGCGTGGGTGTCGCGGCCGAACTCGTCGGCACGCTCGGCACGGGCGACGAGCACCGCGCGGGCCGTCGTGTCCGGCAGGCCGGCCTTTGTGCGCAGCATGGGTGCCTCGTCGAGGGCCCACTGCACGGCCTGGTAGCTCACCCGGTGCTCCTGATCTGCTGGTACTAGTCGGTCGGGGTGGCGGTCCGGGCCCCGGGGAGGTGAGGCCCGGACCGTACGGTCAGCGGGGCTCGGCGTCCGGCCAGCAGGCGTCCTCGGTGCACGCCTGGGCGCCGCGGTGGTCCGCCCACGCGGCGGAGAGCAGCGAGCACTCGTCGTCGTCCTGGGCGCACGCGGCCACCGGGACGGAGGACCTCTGTTCCTTGCCGAAGACGAACTTCCCGTTGGGCCGCTGGACGTACGTCGGCCGGTGGGCGACGGAGCCAGCACCGAAGGGCAGCCGGACGGCGACGGACGACCCGCCGTTGGTCAGCTCACGGGCAGGCGGGGCATGGTCGTGGTGGTCACGATGGTTCTCCTCGGTCTGGTCGTGCCGGGTGGCCATGGCGACGAGCAGGACCCGGCGGCGGTAGGCGGTGTGCTCTGGGTGCTCCCGGGCGATCTCCTCCGGCCGCGGCCACCGTTCGGCGATGACGGCCTGGAGCAGCTCGGCCCGGTTCATCAGCCGGTCCGGATGGAGGCGCGGCGGCGGGCCCGCTGGCGGGTGACGGTGCGCGTCGTGACGCCGAGCCGCTTAGCGATCTCCCGGGCGGACTCGCCGCGTGCGGTGAGTCGGTCGATCGCGGCGTGAATCTCCGGCAGGGTCATCTGCGCCGGTCGCGGACCGTCGACGGCCCGGTCCACGACGACCTCGTCGAAGCCGTGTCTGGGTGCGCGCTGGTTGCTGACGGACCCTCGGATGTAGCCGCGGCTCAGGTAGCCGCGATGGTTGGCGGCCTTGGCGGCGGCGATGGCCTCGGGCAGCAGCAGCGCTGGTGGCGGCGTGCGCTGGCGGTGCCGTGCCTGCGGGCCGGACAGTCCGGTGTGGCGGTCACTGGTCTCCTCCGATCCTGCGTAGCTGTTCGGCTTGGGCGGCATCGCGGTCGGCCTCGAGGGCGGCGACCGCGGCCTGGTCGTGCACCCCGTTGGCCTCGGGGAGACGGCACCGGTGGCAGCAGCCGGGCGTCTGGTCGGACTCCTGGTACGGGTGCGGGTCGGGGCGGCGGATCGTGGCGATCGTGCGGCGGCTCACCGGACACCAGCCCGGACGGTGATGGTCACGGTGACCGGGGTCAGCGGCCCGCACTCGTGGTCGCCGTACGGCCGGCTGTACCGGGCACCGCAGGCCCGGCAGGCGTACGACTCGTAGGCGGTGAGCACCTCCGGTCCGGGCACCGGTGCCGGCGCGGCGCCGGCCGTGAAGGTGGCGCACGTGGTGCAGTGCCGGCAGCCTCCCAGGACTTCTCGCCCCACTTCAGGCCAGCGCGGTGGCAGGCCCGGACGTGCCCGCAGGTGCACATGAGCTCGAGGGCCGTGGGAGCTGCCATCACGCACCGCCCGGATCCGGTCCAGCTCGTCGGCCAGCTCCCGGCGGAGCGCCTCCAGGTGGTGGATCTCGTCGCGCAGGGCCGGGATGTCGTCGGCGCAGAGCCGGGCGTAGAGGTTGACCGTCCAGGCTCCGGAGTCGCGGGCCTCGACGTAGGCGGTGTACCGCTCGCCGATGCCGTCGAGGTCGGCCGGGAGGCGAGGCGGCCCGGCCGGGGCCGGCGTGGTGCCGGCCCCGGGAACAGCGGAATGACCTCAGCCACCGGACACCACCGCCGGCCCGCACTGCGGAGACTCACCAGACCGGCAGATCCGCTCCGTCAGGTCCATCTGGCCCTGGTTGTAGCGGTCCCACGCCTCCGCGCGCTCCGTGTGCGTGGTGCGGGCGTCCATCAACTGGCCGCCGCCCACCTCACGCGGGTTGCGCGGGTCGTAGGAGTAGTCCTGCCAGTCCCGCCAGATCTGCTGGTGTGCCCCGCACAGGCCGGCGGGGGTCCGGCGGCTGAAGCGCGCGTACTCACCCACGGGACGCTCCGGCGGGCAGCGGGGCGGGCCAGGTGGCGCGGATGGCCGGGTTACACAGGAAGCAGTTGCAGCGCGACTTCTGGTCGGCCGCAGCCCGCTCCTGCTCCCGCTCGACGATCCCGGGCAGGCAGGCCATGCACAGGTCGCCGTGCATCGGCTCCAGGCCGGCAGCGATCTGCTCCTCGTCGGTCGCCCACTGGCAGCCGCCGGGGCACGGGCTGTTCTCGGTGCAGCCGCACCGGCGGCAATCCACGATCTCGCCGCCACCGGCGTCGATCGGGTCCGGGGCGTCCGGCATGATCGCGGACTCCGGCCACCGCGGGGCCGGCGGCACCGGCGCCGCACCGGCCGGGCCGGCGTACCGGTCGATCCAGGCCAGCCCGTACCGGTCGAGCTGCCGCTGCGCCCGGGTCACCGCGACGTACGCCAGCATCGCCTCGTCCTCGGCGATCCGGTGCGTCCCGTCCTCCTGCTGGCGGGGCTCCGGGAAGTCGTCGGCGATCAGCACCGACCCCCACTCCCGGCCCTTGGCCTTGTGCGCGGTGCTGACCACCACGTCCGCGCGGTCCTCATCCACCAGGGCGTCACACACCCGGATCACCTCGCGGGTGCCGTGCTTGTCGATCAGCCGCACGAACACCGCAGGTCGGACCCGCTCGCGTCGTGCTCGACGTACTCCTGGACCTCCGCCCAGCTCTGGAAGGCGAACAGTTCCGGGTGATCCGTCGGGAGCTTGGCCTGCAACCGCTGGGCGGCCTCGGCCATCCGCCGGATGTCGGTGCCGCCACCGACGAGCGCGACCCGGCGGCCCTGGTCGATGGCGTCCATGACCCGCAGGACCGCCCCGCCGTTGGACCGGCACAGGATCGCGTCCGGCTCGTCAACGGGCCCGACCCGGGACGGGATCCGGTCGTACCCGGTCAGCCGCAGCGGCGTTTCCAGCAGGGACAGCCACTTGTTCGCCTCCGCGGCGACCGCCGGCCCGAACCGGAAGGACTGGCTGAGCTGGAAGCGGCGGCCGTCGAAGCTGGCCATGGCGTCGGTCGCGCCCCGCCAGCCGTAGATGGCCTGCGCGCGGTCGCCCACGAGGATCCGCTGCGCCGGCTGCCGCGACACCAGGCCGGCGACGGCCGGGTTGGAGTCCTGCGCCTCGTCCAACAGCACGTAGTCGGCGTGGATCACCGGGTCGGCAAGGATCCACATCTTCAGGTACATGTCGTGGGTGAAGCGCAGCCGGCCGTCGAGCTGGGTGAGGTCGGTGTCCCACGCCTTCTGCGCGATGGGGATCAGGTACTTCGCCAGCTCTGCCTGGCCGGGCCGGTCGAGGCCGTTGACCAGCGGCACGTGCATCCGCTGGACCTCGCGGTCGTCGGAGTAGCAGAACCGCTGCACCGTCTCCCCGACGAGGCGGGCGAGCTGCTGAGGGGCGAGCATCGTCTCGCCGAGCTTCACCGGCTCGTTCAGGCCGAGGATGATCGCGGCCTGCCGAGCCGGAATGCGGGGCCCGTTGAGCCGGTGGGCGTACTGCCGGCCAACCGCCCCGTACGCGAAGGAGTGCGCCGTCTTGCAGGTGACGCTGCTCGGGAACTCCTTGGCCGCGTCGGTGGCGATGCTCTTGTTGTAGGCCAGGTAGGCGCCACGCCGGTTCGCCCGGTCGCGGGCCAGCATCTTCAGGGTGGACGTCTTGCCGGTGCCGGCACCGGCCTCGATGGTCAGGTCGTCGCCGGTGCGGGCGGCCTCGATGATCGCGGCCTGCTCGTCCGTGGGGTATGGCTCATCCGGCCATCTCCATCTCGCGCTGCGCGGGCGGGGTCTGCTGGGCGATGAACGACTCGGTCCGCTCGATCACCCGGGCCACCTCGTCGTCCGTGAGGTCGTTGGTGCTGCCGACCGGCCGGTTGGCGATGTCGCTGACGTACGCCAGGCGCTCGTCCCGGTCGGTGATGTCGGCCTGGCCGAGGAGGGCGAACATCTTCCGGCGCTGCGGGTCGTTGCCCGGGTTCTTCGCCGGCGGGAACAACTCGTTCTTCCGGGCCTTCCACCGGCCCTGGATGTGCTCGGCCTCGGCCGGGCTGATCCGGCCCTCGTTGACCGCCTCGCCGGCGGCCCGCCACACCCGGCGGAGCCCGGTCTCGTCGCTGGCCTGCGCCAGGTCGTGAAGCAGACCGGTGGCGGCCGCGGAGAGGGCAGCGGGCGGCCCGGAGGTCGGCCGGTTGGCCGGCGGCCCGGACACGGGACGGTCGTCGTCCGGCTCGGCCGGCTGCATCGCGACCAGGTCCCGGACGTGCGCCTCGGCCGGCGCGCATTGCAGCGTGTCGAAGACGATGTTCTCGACCGTCCAGTTCCGCGCCAGCTCGATCGGGTCGTCGTAGCCGGGCCGGATACCGACGTGCACCGACCGGACACCGATCACCGTGCCCGGCTTCGACCGGTCCAGCCGGATCCAGCACGACACGTCGAAGCCGAGCGTCTTGTGGCCCTCGACCCGGTACTCGCGCTGACGCTCGATCGGCTTGCCGGCGTCGTCGAGGGCGGCTACCTCCTTGCCGCGGGCCGTCAGCAGGACGATGCCCGGGAAGGTCATCAGGGTGGTCATCAGCTTGCGGTGGCGGGCACCGGCCTCGTTCCACAGGTCCATCGAGATCTTCGGCTCTTCGTCCGGGCCGAGGGGCTTCGCGTTGTACTTCCGGACCTTGACCTCGTGGCGGCGGCGGGCCTTGTCGGAGGCCCAGTCCTTGAGCAGGTCCCACTCGGCGGTCATCGAGTCGATGACCAGCACCACCGGCGGTTCACCGGCGGCGGCCGCGCGGGCGGCCTCGGCCTTGACGGCGTCGACAGCGCCCTGGATCTGCGCCCAGGTGCCGTTGTGCTCGACGACCAGGTAGTTCGCGCCGGGGATGGCGCCGTACTCGTCGGCGGCTCCCTCGCCGAGGTCGATCCAGTACATCTGGCCGATCCGCGGGGAGGTGGAGAACTGGGCGCAGGCCCAGGACTTGCCGGACTTCTCGCCGCCCTCGATGAGGATGAGCGGCCACGGGACACGGCCGGTCGGGCGGCGGGTCTTCAGGGTGGTCATGCGCTGGGTCCTTCGGTACGCGCGGTCTGGATGTCGTCGAGGCGGAGCCGGCCGGTGCGGTCGTCCGGGCCGGCCGGGAGCTGCCGGGTGGCCCACCAGCCGGGGGCGAGGGCCTGCCGGTCGGCCGGGTGCAGGGGCGACCAGTCGCCGGGCACGGGCCGGTCGATGAGGTGCCGCTCGCCGCGCCGGCCGTGGCTGGCCCGGTGGCGGCCGATGTAGCCGTCGGGGGCCGGCCCACGGTGGGGGCCGGCACGACGGTGGGCTGCTGCTGGGTGGGGGCGTCGAGGTGGATCACCGGGGTCCGTCCTCTCGGTGGGTGTTGGCGTAGGTCTCGATGGCCGCGATGTCGTCGGGGGTGAGCAGGGCGGCGGCGGTGCTCCGGATGGCGGCCCGACGCAGGGCCACCACCTCGGCCCGCAGCTCGCGGTTCTCGGCCTGCGCGTCGCGGCGGTCCCGGTCGGCGGCCCAGAGCAGACCGGCGAGCACGGCGACGACGACCAGGGCCACAGCCAGGGCGACGGCCATCACGCGGCGGCCCTCCCAGCGAGGTACGCCTCCGGGGCCGGGTACCAGCCGAGCGACACCCCGACCCAGTACGCGCACTCCTCGTCGTGCAGGTCACCGGCGATGTGCCCGCACGGCAGGGCGTCCACGGTGATCAGGCCGGTCGGCTGGGTGGGCTCGTCGTCGTCCCGCCGGGCCGGCTGGGTCGGGGCCGGCATGGGCCGGGCCGGTCCGGGCGGCATCGGCTGCTCGCCCGGCCATGCGGCGGCCACGTCCCGAACCCGACGGCGGCCCGTGCCAGCCGGCACCGTGGCGTCCAGCTCCGGGTACCACGTCTGCCGCAGGCCCCGACCGGTTCGCTTCGCGTCGTACATCGCCACGTCGACCCGGCGCAGCGTCTCCGCCAGATCGGCCAGCGCGGTGGTGACACCGACCGTGCCGGTGACCGTGATCTGCCCGGTGGGCAGGTCCACCGGCCACGACGTCACCAGGTCGGCCAGCATGTCCGGTGCGGCGAGCAGCAGCAGCTCGTCGCCGCCGAGCCGGACCGCCGTGCCGTACAGGCGCAGCCCGGCGGCGACCGCGACCAGGGCGGCGTCTCCGGCGGCGTGGCCGAGGGTGTCGTTGATGTCCTTGAAGTGGTCGAGATCGACCAGGGCGACGGCGAGGCCGGCGGGCCGTTCGGCCGGCCAGGTCTCCTCGAGCCAGCGCCGGTTGTACAGGCCGGTGAGCGGGTCGGTGGTGGCCTGCCAGGTGCGCTCGGCGAGCCGCTGCTCGAGGTGCGCCTCGCGGATCTCCAGGTAGGCGATGCGGGCCTGGAGGGCGTCGACGTCGATGGTGGGGGCGGTCACCGGGCACCGCCCTGCGTGGCCTCGAGCGCGGCGCGCAGCTTCGCGTTCTCCGCCTCCAGCTCGACGCGCGACCGGAGCTTCTCCTGCCGCGTCGGCGGGTTCGGCATCCGCGCCGCCGCCGCCACCCGAACCTTGCCGAGCGTCGCCTTCATCTTCCGCTCGGTGCTCCGGTTGTTCCCCGCCCCTCGGTCTGGGTCAGGGCCGTCGTGCCGAAAGCGGCGGCGAGGGCGTCCACGACCGGCACCGCGCGGTCCGCGTCGGACTCGACGTAGCTGGTGTAGATGCCCAGGTAGGGGCCGAAGACCGGCGGCGTGTCCGTGCCGGCGAGGGCGGCGGCCCGTTCGGCGATCGTGCGCAGGTCGGCGGCGAGGGACAGCCACCAGTCGGCCTTGATGCAGTCGGCGCAGTGCAGGCCGCCCGGCTCCGGGGTTCCGGTGCACCCGTGTCCCGGGGTGAGCAGGTTCAGGCAGGCCGGCTGAACGCTGTCCGGGGCGAGCCCGGCACCGGTCACCGCGCCCACCACCTGGCCGAGGTCCAGGCCGGACAGGGTCACCGTGTGCTGTCCGTCCGGGTAGACGACCGCGCTGGCCTCCCGACCCGACGGGTGGATCAGGCCGTAGACGGTGGCGTCGTCGGCGATCTCGTAGCTGTGGTCCGCCTTCCAGCCGGCGGCGAACAGCTTGCGGAGCAGGGCGATGGCGGGGGTCAGGTCGGGGGTGGTGTCCGGCTCGGCCGGGATGATCGTCGGGATAGGCTGGTCGTGCATCTGGACATCTCCTCTTCAGGGATCCGTGTTGTCCGGGTGTCGAGCCCTCTGCCGTTGCCGCGGCCGGGGGCTCAGCTCGTCTTGGTGCGGGGCCGGCGGCGGGCGACCCGCTCCGCCGTCCCAGCGAGGTCCTGCTCGCGCTGGCTCGCCGTCGCGCTCGTGACCGTTGCGCCCTGGAGTAGCTCCAAGACCTGCTCGCCGGTGAGGTAGCGCTGCTTGCCGATCTTGATGTGGGTGAACGCCCGCTTCCGGGCCTTCCGCTGGAGACCGATCAGCGACAGCCGATACCGCTCCGCGACCTCCTCCAGCAGGTGGAGCTCGGGCAGTGCCTGGGTCATCCCGTCCTCTCTTCCGCCTTGACGGTGTGGGCCTCGAGGTAGGCGGTGAGGCTGGAGAGCGGGATGCGGATCGAGCCGTTTGGGCCGTCGGCCTTGATCGCTGTGAGCGCGCCGGCCTTGATGTACCGGCCGATGCTCCAGCGGGAGACCCGCAAGCTCTTCGCGACCTCGTCGACGGTCAGGTACTGCTCCGTCGTCTCCACCCGCACCCTCACCACCTTGCATCGAATCGTAGCGTGTCCGTGCGATTCAAGACGTTAGACGACACGGCAAGACGATGCAAGACGCTACGGTGCAAGTTGCAGTGACGGGCCTCTAGCAGCGCCTATGAGCTGGGGCTATGTCCGGATCGTGCGGACGTGCTACAACCTGCACATGAGCGAACGGGGTGTTGCCTACGCCTTCTGGCTGCGAGTGCGGTCCGAGCAGGCCACGCGCGGCTGGACGGACGACGAGCTGAAAGAACGCTCGGGCATCGCCCGTACCACCATCGACCGCCTCGCCAAGGGCAAGCGGCCACCGCTTGCCCGGGTCGTTAACTCCCTCGCCAAGGCGCTCGACATCGACAACGACGAGGCGCACCGGCTCGCCGGCCGACTACCCGGAGAACCGGACCAGGCCGAGGGCGAGCCGTCCCCGGCGGAACGCCGGATCAGCGCCCGCGAAGCCGTCCTGAACGACCCAGACCTCAACGACCAGCAGAGGGCGGTCATCCTCGGCGTGATCGACCTGATCACCGGAGGCGGCGGCGAGGATCAGGGGCGCCAGGCGTCCTAATCCGGTCGCGCCGACTTACGAGCGTCCGCCACCGCGTCCACCGCAGCGTCGATCGCCTGCGGCATCAGGTCCCCGTAGATCTCGCTCGTCGTGGCGAGCTGCTGGTGACCAAGCAGCCGCGAGATGGCCAGGGGAGTCATCCGGGGGTCGCTGAAGAGCCAGCTCGCGTACGTGTGCCGTAGGTCGTGCCACGACGGCGCGGAGTGCAGCACGGTGGGACAGTCGCAGTCCGACACCGATCCGACCCGGGGGCCGTAGTGCGCCGCGCACCGCGTCGTGTCGTCGACAACCCGGGCGCCACACGGCTGCCCCGCCCACGTCGTACCGCCGTAGTCTCGGCACCGACCGCGCGCGCCCTCCAGGCGCTCACCCTCGCCGGTCGGTGGGTGAGTGGGGCAGAGACGGGCCCGGAGAAGGGCCGGCTTCCACGCCTGGTCGTACATCCGGTCGTAGTCCAGGGCACCCTTGTCATCCCGGAAGATAAGCGTCTCTGGCGGCTGCCCCTCGACGAGTTTGGTGAGTGTGCGGTAGAGGTCGTCGCCGATTGGAAGAACTCGCTTGGCCCGGCCCTTCGTCGTGCCCAAGTACCGCTTGCCGCTTGCCTCCTTCCACGCCCGCCAGACCCTCAACCTCGGCCCCGAGGAATCAGTGGCCGGCACGAGGTGCATTGCGGCCAAGGCGGTCACTTCCGACCAGCGGAGCCCGGTTTCGACGATGCAATCCAGCAGCGAATGCCACTGCTTGGCAAACTGGGCACGCAGCAGCTCGAACTGCTGCGGCGTCAGGTAGACCGCGTGGTGCTCACCGGTGTCGTCGTCGGCCCGTTGATCCCGGATGAAGTCTGTGCCGTGGCACGGGTTCACGCTGATGTGCCCGTGGCGCATGGCAGCGGTGAGCGCGGTGTGCAGCAGCGAGTAGTAGCGGGTCACCGTCTTCTGGCTCATCCCGCTGGCGCGTAGTTCGTTTAGCCAGGTGCCGATAGCGACCGACGTGAGCTGAGGCAGGGGAGTGTCGCCGAAGGCGGGGTATATTCTGTCGCGGAGCTGTTGTTCGTACCGCTCTCGCGTTCCAGGTGAGATGCGAGTCTTCGACGGTAGCCATTCCTCGCACCACTGTTTCAGAGTGATGCCATCATCGGCAGGGGAATTGGAATCCCCCGTGGGAATGCCCATATCCGTGTACACGCGGTCGGCGGTGATGCGCCCTCGGTGGCCCTCGACGATCGATTTCGCCTCGTTGGCGTATTCCTCGGCAGGCCACGAGGTGTACTGCTTCTGGCCGTCGTACCGCCAGACGACCCGCCAGGAGTCCCCTCGTCGCTCGATGCTCGCCATGGGGACAGATCATCGTCCCCATGGGGACACGGATCAAGCCTTACGGGTCCACTTGGGGTCGACAGAGTCACGGAACGCACAACATGAACCCGGACAATCTGTGTCACCGCAGCTCAGTATGGGGGTAGCCGATCGGCTCATAATCCCTCGGTCACGGGTTCGAGTCCCGTCCGCCCCACCATTGTTTACCAGGCGAAACGGCCCTCCGGATATCGACCGGAGGGCCGCGACTTTCCGCATGGGGACATCTTGGGGACAGGTTAGCGAATCTGGGTGACCTTGCCGCCACCCGGCAGCGCGGCAGCAAGGCGGTCTACGGTGTCCCCAACCGCCTCGGCGTGGGTCAACGACCGACTGCACACGACGTCCATCGCAATGAGCATCTCGTCGTGCTGGCGGGCTGAATCCCGGCGCATGATCCACGTCGCAGCCATAATCGCGGCAGCGATAACAGAGGTCGACGCGGACCCGACCCACACGAGGTGCGCAACGGTTACTGGCTGGTCGTGCCACAAGACAGCGGCCCACACGAGCGTAGCCCAGATCATGGGCGTAGCGATGATGGTGGCAATGAGGCAACGGGTGGAGCCCGGTCCGGGGCCCCGGCTCCGGTAAGTCTCCTGCTGGGTGCGGGCAGCCTGAACGGCGTCCCGGATGGTGGTAGGCGTTTCGGGCACTGACAATCGACCTCCCGTGGACTGGCGGACGATAGGCCATCGTCACACACGCGTCACACACCAAACGCAATTTGCATCAGATGGGAACCGCTTACTGTGACATTCCCATGAGGCAAATTGGTCGGAGCTGATTGGATTTGCCCCGCGCTGCGATCACCCTAAATATGTACTCTGCGAGAAGTCGCGGTAACTGAACAGCAAGATCGGCGATCTTGGAAGGCCTGATCTAGCTGTGGGTGATCTCCGCGCGGTCCGCCGGGTAGACACCCCGCACCCGGCCGCCCAGGATCACCACGAGCACCGGGACACCCTCCGGGATGTCCATCTCCGCCCGCTCCTCCACGGTGGGCATCCGGGAGCGCGTCACAGCCCCGCGCGGCACCGCAACCCGCTCCAGGTCGACCAGCTCCCGCACGCGGGTGCCGCGTCCAGATGCCACGTCGACCAGGCCCTCCGCTCGCAGCATCGCTACCGCCCGCCGGACCGTACCGCGGCCTACCCCGTGCTCCTGACTCAGGCGCGTCTCCGAGGGCAGCCGAGCGCCGGGCGCCCACTCTCCGGCACGCAGGCGGGCACGCAGCTCGTCAGCGAGCTGCCGGTGCCTGGGCACCCCGGAGTGCAGGTCGATCACCTGGCGGACGGTATGAGGGCAGGGTAGAACGTTCGGACGGTGCAACGTTCGAACGTTCGACCCGGATCCCTACTCCTCAGCGGCCTGGCGGCGGACGTACGTGCCCTTCCCTTGCCAGGTCTCGATCACCCCGGACTCCTCGAGGATGCGAAGCGCGTACTTGACCGGTGTGGGCGACACGTCGTACTGCGCGCAGAGCTGGGCGATGGTCGGCAACTGCTCACCCGGCTTGAGTTGGCCGGTCTCGATGGCTGTGCGGATATCGGCGATGATCTGCCGGAAGGCAGGCGTGCGGGGCATGGCGGGCTCCGGCTGGTCTCGTTGGCACCCTCGAGCCTGCCACTCGCCGTGACGCAATGTGTGTCCTAGGTTGACTTGGTGTACCAAGTGTTCCTACTGTCGGGGTGGCTGGTCTCGTTGGCGCGATCCGGCCGACCCGCCGGGCGGGGGCCCGCAGCCCCTGTGCTGCTCCCGCCCCGCCCGGCTCCCACCTCCACCCCAAGGAGGACGCCGTGGAAACCAGCAGCCCAGACCGATCACCCAGGGCCTACCCGGTCCCCGACGGCCGCCCGCCATGGCCGGACGGCGACACCATTCCCCAGCCGCCCCGGCCGGAGCCGCCGCCGGTGAGCCGCCAGCAGTACGCCTACGGCGGCCTGGTCGTCGCCCTGGTGGTGGCCGCCATCGTGATCGGGGTACTGCGGTGAGCAGCGGCACCCACGAAGCCCTCGCCATCGAGATCAGCGACGCCGCCACGCTCGACCTGTGGGCGATCATGGACCGGCATGCACCCAGCTACGGCGTGTGCCAGCAGTGCCGCCGCCGGTGCCCGTGCCCGGCCAGGGCCGAGGCCCGAGCGGAGCTGATCCTCGCTGGACGGCTCAACCAGCCCCGACCCGCCACCCCCGCAGACCCCCGGACGCAGAGCGCGGCCGGCGAGTAGATGGAGTACAGCATGCGCCAGATGAAGTGGACCCGGCCGACCCGGTGCGACAACTCCGGACCCAACTGCCCGGAGGTGGCAATCGGGGACGACGGAACCCGGTACGTGCGGGACTCGGAGCGCCCCGACGAGGTGGTCACCTTCAGCCCCGCCGGGTGGGACGCGCTGGTCGGGTCGATCCGCGACGGCCAGCAGCTCTGACCTCAGCACCGCGACGGCTCCGGAACCGGGCGGTTCCGGAGCCGTCACCGTATCGCCTCAACGTCACCCCTGGAGGACCAGTGATCACCACCCAGCAGTGCGGAACCCTTGCGGTTACGCTGGCCAGCGCGAGCCGCATCGGCGGCCGCGACGCAAACGCCGACGCGGCGAGCGTCGTCGGGAATCCCCTCGGCGTGGCCGCCGCGGTCATCGACGGCATCGGCTCCAGTCCGGCCGTCGTCGCCGCAGCACGTCGTGCCGCCGGCACCGCCGCGATCGTCGCCTCCCACCGCGGCGCCCAGGCCGGCATCATGGCCGCCGCCGACACCTACCCGGACTACCCGCGCAGCCCCAACGCCGTGGCCGCAGTCGCCTCGATCGAGCCGGGCGGGCGCATCGAGATCGCCCACGTGGGCGACTGCGCGGTATGGACGTGGTCGGCGGCAGCCGGACTACGGCGGTGGACCGTGGACCAGACCGCCGGGCAGCACGTTGCGCACATGATGCGCAACCCCGGCCTCACCGCGATGGACCGCGCAGCCCTCGCCGACCACGGCGACAAGGTCGTCGCCGCGCTCGACGACTACGTGCTCAACGGCCTGGTCTACGCGACCATCAGCACGATCTCGTGGACGCCGCTGCGCGGGGAGGCCGCTGACGTCGACCTGATCGTCCTGACGAGCGACGGCGTGCACAAGCCGCTGTCCGACGAGCAGATCGCCGAGCTGGTCGAGCGCCACGCCGATGACGCCCAGGCTCTCGCCGACGCGCTGGTGGACGCCGGCACGGGCTTGCCGCGTACCGACCCGGACGAGGCCCCCGACAACGCCACGGCCGCCGTCATCTTGATTCGGAAGAACTGACCCCAGGCACACCGCCGCCCCCGGACCGAGCACGGCCGGGGGCGGAACTCTGCGTGGGCTACAGGTCGATCACGTACTCCAACTCGACCCGGTCACCCGGTAACACAATCTCCAGCGCGGTCTCGACCGGACGATCCCCGGCCAAGCTGATCCGGGTGATCGTCATGACCGGCACTCGGTCGCCGATGGCCAGGATCCGCGCCTCCTCCTCGCTCGGCATCCGGGTGCGGGGCCGCTCGATGATCCGGGTCAGCCGAACGCCCAGCGACGCGAGCTGCGCGGTGTTGCCCCCGGGCCAGGGCTCCCGATCCGGATCAGCCACCGGCGTCCCGGCCACCATATCCAGCAGCAAGTACGAGGTGCTGATCTGCTGAGGCACGCCGTGGCTGCGGAAGACAAAGTGGCGGCGGAGCAGCGGCGTGCCGACGTCGACCTGGAGCAGCTCGGCGAGGCGCTCGTCGGCGCCGACCTCCGCGAAGTCCTTGTCCATCGAGAACGCGTCCCAGCCAATCCGCTGGTCGGCGGTGAAGCTCGTCGCCGGGCCGTCCGGGGTGCCGTCGCGCTGCTCGACCTCCACGCGGTACCGCTCCGGACCGAGCCGGCGCACCGGCCAACGCGGACGCACGTGCGACCCCCGGTGACGTGCGGTCGAAATCAGGCCCTCCGCGCGGAGCAGGCCGATGGCCTCACGCACTGTGCCGCGGGCGACGTCCCACTCCTGCATCAGCTCCACCTCGGTGGGCAGCGGGGCTCCGGCAGGGAGCATCCCGGACTCGATGCGACGGCGCAGGTCGTCGGCGATCTGCCGGTACCGGGGCTGCTGTCGGGGTGGGGACATGGCGATCACGGTACCGCCCTTGTCTGCATCTTCTGTCTGGACGCTGGCCCACAGAAAGTAACAGAGTTTCGTCTAGACTTATAGACAGCACATAGGTAGCCTCGGACGCCATGAGCACCGCGACCGATGCCCCCACCGGGGCGGCCACCCGCACCACCACGGTCGGAGCCCCCACCGTCATCGCCCTCTTGCTGATCGCCGGCGTCTGGGTGTGCGGCGCCGTCTGGTCCTACGAGGAGCAGACCCACCTCGCGAAGAGCCTCGGCTTCCAGACGCCCGAACTCCTGCCGCTCACCCTCGACGGCATGGCGGTGGCCATGGCCGCCGTCGCCTTCGCCGCGAGCCTCGACGCCAGGCCGGCGGTCTACGCCCGACTCATCACCGCCGTGGCCATCGGTGCCAGCGCGGCCAGCAACGCCAGCGCGGCATGGCGGCGGTCAGACGGTGACGAGCAGACCGTGATCCTCGCGGCCGGCGTCGCCGTGGCCGCGATGTTCGCCTTCGAGGTCCTGTTGGGTGAGGTGCGCCGGCAGGTGCTGCGCCGTCGTGGCCAGCCGGGGCCGGTGGCCATCGTCTACCCCCGGATGGTCCGGCTCGCCCTGGCTCCGTGGCCGACGTTCGCGGCGTGGCGGCGGCTGGTCCTGGACGCCACCGACCCGCAGCGCGACTTCGGCAAGCGGCCACCGATCAAGGCGACCGTGGTCGACGAATCTGACCCGGGCATCCAGCTCTGCCGGCAGCTCGAGCAGCAGATGGCCACCGCCCGTCAGGCTCTGTCTCCAGGTATTGCCCGGGTGGCTATGGCCGACCATGCCCTCACCCGGTGGCCGGCCACGACCGCGCGCCCGGTTCCGGCCGTGGTCGCTCCGGAGCGCCGGGCGCTGTCGACCACGGCCGCGCCCGTCCCGACCACGGCGGTCGCCTCGGAGTCGACCACCGTGGCGGCCACGAAGCCGGCCACGCGACGCCGCACCGTGGTCGCCCGGACCGACCACGCGCCGACCACGAAGACCACCCGGAAGGCGACCACGAAGACGGTCACGAAGTCGACCACGGCCGGCAGCGAGGCCGACCGTACGGCCGCCGCGTACGCCGCCTTCGTGGCCGACCACGGCCACCCGCCGTCCGGTGCCGAACTGGCGACCATGGCCGGCGTCAGCAAGTCCTACGCCAACAACTGGAAGCGCGACCACGCGCCGGCCACGAAGGAGAACTGACCATGCCGACGTCCGACATCGCCCGCCTGGAGCGCGAGCTCCTCGCCGCCCGCGGCAACCCGCAGCGGCACGCCGAGGTCCGGCAGAACATCCGCGAGGCCGGCCTGCCGCACCTCGCCGCCGAGCTGGACCGCATCGCCGCCACCGACCCGAGCCGGGAGGGCTGACCGATGCGACGCATCACCGCCCAGGTTCCGGCCGACAGCCGGGCCCGCGCGCTCGCCGGCCGACGGGTGACCCTGCCCGCTGGCACCGACGACGACCTCGTCCGCCGCGCCGACGAGCTGGCCGCCGTCGGCGCGACGCCCCGCATCACCACCCGATGACGCCCCGGGGCGGCGGTCTCACCGACCAAAGCAGTTCCGCCGCCCCGGGCCCGACCTCCCACAGAGAGAGGCAGGACCTCCATCATGACCGACCCGGCCCCGCCGCAGCGGTACCGGCTGCACATCTTCGACGGCGCGTACGAAGTGCTGCACAAGCGCATCTTCATCGTCACCCTCGACCTGACGCTTCCCGGCTACGAGGGCATCCTCGACCGGCACCTCCAGGCGCTCACCCGGGCCGCCCTCGCCGCCCACGAGCCGATGAGCGCACCCCGCCTCGAGGTGCGTGACGCGGTCACCGGCGCGCTCGTCCTCGACTGGTCGGGGGCCTGACGTGGAACTCGCCCGCACCATGTCCCCCACGGCGGTCGCCATCCTGCTGCTGCTCGCCCTGGTCGTCGACTACATGTCGATCGGACCGAACAGCCTCCGGGATCGGCTGGCCTTCGTGATGGCCGTGCCCGCGATCCGCGAGGGCTTCGACCAGTCGCCGGCCGACCAGGCGACGGTCGCCGCCGCCGGCGGGCTCATCCAGAGCCTGCTCGACTCCACCGGTGGCGCCTACATCGCCGGGGCCTCGGTGAACGCCATCCTGGGCGTGCTCATCGGCCTGCTCTGGGTCTACACGATCGGGTGCATGCTGCCGGTCAAGACCGGTAAGAAGCTTGGCCGGTTCGCCACCCTGACCTGGCCCCAGTCCCCGCTCTACCGGCTCAACACCAAGATGTGGATCGTCGCCATCATCCTCGGGATGATGTCCGACCTGCCCGGCGGGCTGATCGGCGACGTCACCCGGTCGCTCGTCTCCATCGTCACCAGTCTCGTCGCCCCGATTCCGGGCCTTCTGTTCGGAGCTGCCTGATGCTGACCACCACGATCCTCGCCGCCGCCCAGGAGCCGGAGCGGGGCTGGGGCGGACCAATCGCTCTGTTCGCCGCGGTCGCCGCCTTCTACGTGATCATCTCCGTGCACCACCGTGTTCAGGAGGCCCGAGAGCGACGCGCGAACCCCTCCCCTACCCCACCAGGCAGGCGGGGTGTCAGTGACACTACGCAGGCCAGGACGGTGTCTGACACCGCTGACACCGAGCGTGACACCGGCTGGTGGGGGCGGATCGCCACCATCGGCGGCAAGCGGGTCCGGGTCATCGAGGGCATCGTCGAGCACGTCGACGAGGCGGTCGACGTCGCCCTAGACGACGACGAGCCGGCCGAGGACGAGGAGGAGGCGATCGAGGACGTGGTCGACCGCCTGGAGTACCGGGGCGTCGCCTACTCCGAGATCGTCGCCACGCTGATGGCGGACTTCAAGGTCAGCGAGGCGACCGCCAAGAGGAGGATCCGGGACGCACGCGCCGCCCGGGAGCAGGTGTCGTAGCCAGCCCGGAGACGCGAGAGCGCCCCGCCACCTGACCGGTGGCGGGGCGCTCGCTCATACCACGTCCCGCCCATGATCAGGCGGTTATCCACAGGACGCCCCGCTGTCCACAGGCAGACCGGACCCGCTGGACGGACCGGCCCCCGCCCGGCACGCTCACCACGTCGACGCGGCCACTCCGATCGGCGCCGGCCACACCTGCGGGCGGTGGGGCGCCGAGAACAGCAGGCCACCGACGTCCGGGCCCGGACAGCAAAGTGCCCGTCCTGTTCGCTAAAGGCGGGGCTACTCACGTTAAAGTGAAGAGAAACTTGTTATTTGATCTTTAGCTATCCAGGTCAGGAAGGTGTTCCCCGCACACGCGGGGTTGATCCGTTCGCGATCGGATTGCAGGTCGGGTCGAGACCGTGTTCTCCGCACACGCGGGGGTGATCCACTCACACGACGAAACGGCCCCGCTATTCCACCCGGGAGAGCGGGGCCATTGGCATTGGTCGGGCGGCTCCGAAGGGAAGTCAACGTCCCTCTGGGGAACTTCTCCGGCCACCAGCCGACGGCCGGCGACGCCTTGAGCTACGGCCGCCTGCTTTCGTGTCATCATCCTGCCGCTTGGCTGCGTTGTCGTTACGTGCCCTGAGAATTGCTGTCACGCCCATCTTCAGCATGACGCCCACTGCCAGGAAGGGAGCGACCGTCGCCGGCACGGCTCCTGCTACCAGCGCCGCTAGCTCCTTCGCGCCCACGGGATTCGTTTGGACGAACTCGGCAACGAAGCGGAGGTAGTAGTAGATGTACATGCAAGACAATGCGGTGACGGTCGCCAGCACCGCCAAGCCGAGAACGAAGAGACGCCTACCTGTAGCGAAGTAGTTGTCGTACAGCATCTTTTTGGGCCTTTCGCGGGGTTCGGTGGGGGTACATGCAGAGTCGCCCTTTACCTGCCCGGCTGGGCCTTCTGCATACGCATGACCTTGCCGGACAACATGGGGGCAGCGCGTTGTCGGCAGGCACCAAACCGCACTAGAACCTTTGGAGAAAACCTACAAAAGATCACTCCTCGGACATGACAAAACACGGCCCCGCCCTCCCCATCACGGGAGAGCGGGGCCGTTGATGTTGGTCGGTACGCCCGGTCAGGGCTGGCCGAGGTCCGGACGCGGCGTGTGCCGCGCCAGGTACCCGCCGATCCCCGCCGCCAGCGCCGGCACCAGCGGCGCAACGAAGATTTCGACGGTGTCCGGCAGGTCCGTGATCAGGGTCGTGTCCGTGGTGCCGTTGACGATGGCCAGGCCCGCCAGGGCGAGCAGGTACGACCATGCGGCCGACGCTTTCACCTTCTTCTCCATCGGGGCCGGGGTAGAGCTGCGCTGCGTCACGGTGTACCTCCAGGTACGACGAGGCCCGGACCGCGCGGTCCGGGCAGGGGGATGGTCAGGTCAGGGCGGGCAGCCGAGGGACGAGCGGAGCTCGCCGATTTCCTGGGCGATGCGCCGGCCCCGGTCCGTCTCCGGCGGCGGGCTGCGGTCCGACAGCACGGTCAGCAGCTCACACCACCGGTGATCCGCCTCCTCCTGGGCGTGATGGGTGTACCAGATGCCTGTCCCCGCCACCGCCAGCGTGGACACGAGGATTGCGAGCAACGCGTACCAGAGCGGTACCGGTCGTCGATGCGGGCTCACCGGGGATCACCCGCCGACGGCGCGGACGACGGCAACGGCGAGGGCGGCGGCGGCTCCGGCGAGCCCGGCGCGGACGACAATCCGGTGCCCTGGGTATACCCAGCCAGCCAGAGGCGCAGGACGCCCGGCCCGGCCATCAGTGCGGCGCTGACCAGCAGCGGAGGCCATCCCGCCCCGGTCACCAGGGAGTGGGCGAACCCTGCCACCCCGGCGACGAGACAGGTGATGTCCCGCAGCCACGGCACGCGCGTTTGCTGTGGCGTCACTCACGTGCCTGGCCCTGGCCGGCGGTGGCGAGCAACTCGCCCATCCGTCGGAGCACCTCCGTGGCGTCGAGGGTGCCGTCCTGGCCCTGCTCGACGAGCGCGCGCAGCTCGGCGTCGCGGGCGGCCTCGGTTGCTGCCTGCTCGGCGAGCTGCCGGCGCGTCTGCTCGCCCTGCGCCTGGATCGCCTCGAGCACCTTCGCCTGGCTGCCGCCGGTCACCGCGGCAAGGATCGCCTCTTCGCGAACCCGCGCGTCCGCCAGCTCAGCCAGGACCGAGTTCCGGGTCTGGAGAACGTAGTAGTTGGTGCTCGACAGCACGCCGGCCACGGTGGTGGTGGGTGAGCTGTATGCCACGCCCTTGCCTGTGACCAGCTTGATCGGGTCGGTCAGTTCCATCTCATCTCCGTTCATGGCGCGCTTGACCCTGTCCAGCAGGTGGTCCCAGGGGAAGTTGGGACCGGGGTCGGTGTGGCTGGTGCCGCCCCAGGCCAGCCGCATGTCGTTGTGCCCGTAGAAGGCCCGTACCTTGGGGTTGGCCTTCATTTCGGCCACGGTGGCCCGGCGGGGTGCGATGTCGTACTCCCGGCAGACCACCGCCAGCACCTCGGCCAGGCGGTCCCACGCCACGTTGGCCAGCCACCACTGCCGGCTGGCCGACACCCGGCCAGTGATCTCCACCGAGATGCCGTTCTCGTTGCCGGTGCTCGACCCGGCATGGCCGGCGCGCGACCGGGTGTCCAGCGACTGGACGACCGAGTCCCCGTCGACGTAGAAGTGCGAGCCGACACCGTCGGTGCGGCGGGTGGCGTAGGACGCCTCCGCCTCGGCCGTGGCGGTGTTGTCGGTGGCGTGGATCGCGATGCCGAACTTCTGACCGTCGCGGTCGTCGTAGGCATTGCGCCCCTGCTTGAAGGGGATTCCTGGGACCTTCACGGCGTCTCCAGCGGGTGCAGGATCGCGATTTCCAACAGTTTCGGGTGCAGTGGCGCGTCGAGCAGGCTGATGTCCCATCCGGCGTCGATCCAGCCCTCGGGGATGCCGAGCTCGGCCCGGATGCGGTCCAGGTGCTGCTCGACCAACGGGTTCGGGTCGACGGCGATGCCGATCTCGTACAGGTGGATCTCGTCGCCGGTGGGCGTCCTGATCCGCAGGTACCACATGGTCATGACGCCACCATCCGATCCCAGGTGACGCTCATCGCCGGCTGGTTGTCGGCGGTGACCGCCGTTCCGAGCGCTGCACCGGAGTCCTGCATCGCGTACAACTCAACGTAATCACCGATGTCGAGGTATATGAGCGTCGTGCGGGCCACCACCGAGTTCACGTTGGCTCCGGCGGTGGACTGGATCAACACCTCGGTACCGAGGACGCTGGAGCCGTTGACCGCCCAGCGCACGCCGCGCCTGCCCGTCGTGTTGTTGGCCCAGCTAATGCCGCCCCCGCACAGATACAGGCCCGGGTAGCGAGCGGTATATCTGCTGGTGCTGCTCGACGTCGAGTGCCCGCCAATCCCGTCCAGATCGGTATCGAAGTCCTCGACGCCGAACAGCACCGCCGTCCACGTGCCGGACGTGAACGACTGAGTGACGGACTGCCGCACTTTCGCCGCTGGCTTCCGCATCAAAAAACGCAACGGATCGCGGACGTACGCGTTCAAATTCGTACTGTTGAGCGCGTCGATGCCGTTGGCCCACGCGGGTTTGGTTTCGGGTACGACGGGCACGGTGTCTCCTTTCAGTAGGCGACGATCGCGGATTCGGCCACCATGTCGCCGACGACCGGGCAGGCCGGTGGTACGCCCGGCGACGGGCCCAGCAGCGGCGACGTGTTGAACTCGATGACCCGCACCCGGCCGGGGCCGATGGTGTGCCGGATGCCCTGCACGATCAGGTGCGGCACGTCCTCCGGGCTCCCCGGCGGCATGCCGGTCAGCTCGATCCGGTCACCCACCCGCAGCGACAGCAGTTGCTGCCGCTCGGCGACGGTCCGCCGCAGCATGTTGATCCGGATCGACGGGCACCGTGTCCGCGGCTCCCCGTGCGCGGCCAGCGCCCAGGACGCGAGGTTGGCGGCGTCGTCGGCGATCGCGCTGGACAGCTCGTACGGCTGCCCGGTGACCCCGTACCGCGCTGCCCGGGACCGGTCAGACCGGCGCACGCTTCCCCCGCCGGCGATGGTCACGGTCACGTCGGTAACCGGCCGGTCAGGCCGGTACCGAAGGTGCCGCCGGCTGATCCACCCCCACGGGATGGCCAGCGCGACCGGCTGGTTGTACCGCTGGACGCGGGGGATCAGGGTGATCCGGCCGTCCCCGGCGGTGATCAGGGTGTCCTGGCCGCCCTGGGCGGCGGTCTTCAGCGCGGCTGCGGGGCTCACTCCCGCCAGCCGGGCCCGCTGTAGCGGGGTGCTCGCTGCGGCCGGGGCGTCCACCTCGGACGCGGGGATGCCCGCGTACCCAGCCAGGGTGACCACCCGCTCGGCCACCGTCTGCCGTTCCAGGCCCCGGTAGCCGTGGGCGTGCTGGGCCAGGTGGTCCGCCCGGGTCATCGTGGTCGCGTCCGGGCCTACCCGCACCTGCACGTGGGCCAGCGCGCCAGACCAGCCGGTCCCGATCTCAAGGAGGGTGTACGACTGCGCGCCCGGGGTGGTGAAGGTCTGCGACGCGGTCGCGTCCGCGCCGACCCACAGTTCGTGCAAGCCGGTCGCCAGGTTGAAGCGGGCGGTGACCAGCCTCCACAGGTCGAACTCGTACGGGCGGCCGACGTCGATCGGCGACGACGCTGCCGACGGCCCGGGGTCCACGGTGCTGCCCGCGTAGAACAGGTCCGGGCCCGACATGCTGATCTGTCGGCGGGTAATCCGCAGGACGTGGCCCGTTGTTCCGCGCAGGCTGACCAGGAATCCGGCGGGTTCCTCGGACGTGGGAGCCATCTCGTACTCGCCCAGCCGCGCCCACACCGACACGGCGATGGTGTCCGTTGCCGACACCGTCAGTGGCAGCGGCGCCACGAGGGTCGCGTCGGCGAAGGCCGAGAGCCCGTCGACATCCCCGACCGGCGTCCACCTGGCGTACCGCTGGTCGTCACCCGGCGGGCCTTCCGTGTCTGCTGGCCGGAGCAGGTCGTCCGGATCCGCGAGCACCTGGGCGCTGGACCAGCCGAACGGGACCCGCTCCGTGGTGGTGCCGGTGGGGATGGACAGGTACCGGCCATCCGAGGGGCTATCCGACAACGGGAACCACTCGACGAGCTGCCCTCCGTGCGCCCGGATGTGCTCGGCGAGGGTGCCCTCGAAGGCCGGCGCCGACTCCAGGCGGCCCAGCCGATCCACCGCCGTCACCCGCACCGGCTGCGAGCTGCGCGAATCCACGATCGGCATGTCCGGGATCTCGAGGTAGCCGGTGCCGAGGAGATACTCCACCCCGCCGACCGTCTCGGCGATCTGCACCCGCCGGCCTTGCTCCCACCGCCCGTAGTACGGGCTGGCCGGATTCCTCGGCGTGAACAGGTTGTCGCCGTTCTTCAGCGCCCAGCCCATCTCGGTGGGCCTGATTTCCGCAGTCTCGTCCTGCCGGCCGATCGTGACCTCCACGGCCTGGCCGCCGTCGCCGTAGTGCACCCGGTCCGTGATGTCCGTGTAGACCAGGGCCGGATCGTCCGGGTCATGGTCCAGGCCCACGCGCACGCTGATAGTCGGGTCCGCCACTGCCCCTCCGCGCCTACGTCGTCGTGCTCATGCCCAGGTAGCGGCCCACCGACTGGCCACGCAGTGATGCGGCGTCGATCAGCTCGTCCTTGATCTGCCGGCCGTCCGGGGTGGCGACGATGAGCCGCAGCACCCCGATACCGGCGGTCGCCCCGCCGCCGTCGGCGAGCGGCTGGACGGTCGCCCCGCGGCCGAGGTGCACCAGCTCCGGACCGCGCTCACCCACCACGGCCGTGCCGGCGCGCAGGATGTGACCGCCCTCAGCGAGGTACGGGATGTTCGGGGTGGAGAGGGTGACACTGGGGATGCCCATGCCCAGCACCGACCCGCCACCGAGGGTCAGGCTGAAGTTGTTCCACTTGCCGATCATCCAGTTCAGGGCGCTGCGGAATGCATCCTTGATCCCATCGAACATGCCGCGCGCCTTCGCTCGGATCCGGCCCGGTAGCCCACTGAGGAAGCTGACGACCTGATCGAACTTGTCGGTGATCCAGCCCCAGGCGGATTTCACCCCGTCAACGATGCCGTTCCACAGTCCGGCGAAGAACCTGCCCACCCCGGTCCAGAAGCCGGAGAAGACGGCCCACCAGGTTTGGAAGGCGGCGACCAGGAAGTCCCACACGGCCAGTGCGGCGCTCTTGATGATCTCCCAGGCCCCGATCCAGAAGTTCCGGAAGCCCTCGAATTTCATCCACAGGCCGACGACCAGGGCGATAAGGCCGATGACGGCCAGGATGATCAGGCCGACGGGGTTGAGCATCATGGCGACGTTGAGTGCGATCTGAGCGGCGGCCCAGAGCTTGGTGCCGAGCACGACCAGGCCGATGATGCCGGCGAGGATGCCGAGCCCAGTCGCCAGCGGACCCACCCAGCCGGAGTTGCGCTGCAACCAGCCGAAGGTCTTCTCGATCATCGGGATGGCCTCGGCAAGCTTCTCGACCAAGGCACTCTGGGCTTGCCTTTTGAACGCCTCCAGCTTCTGCGAGGCGCTCTGCTCGAGGGCTTGGCCGGCCTTGTCGGCAGCCCCGGCGACATCACCCAGCCCGTCCCCGGCGGACTTCATGTTGCGAAGGAACTCGGGGATGTCCTGGACGTTCAGGTCCTCGAGCGGGGTGCCGAACAGGGCGATGGCGGTGTTGGCTTGCGCCGTCGGATCCTTGATCGACAGCAGCCCGGACACGATCTTCTGGAAGGCGGCCTGCGCCGTATCGCCGCCCTTCAGGATCTGGTTGGACATGGTCTCGGCGTCCAGGCCGATCGCCTTGTACGCCCCGACGGAACTGGCCGACATGTCGGTCGCCCGGAGCGTGAACTCCTTGATCGCGTCCCCGGCCTTGTCGATGCCGTACTTGCCCTTGGAGCTGGCTTCCACCAGCAGCGCGAACGCCTGCGACCCGTCGAAGCCGAGGGTGCGAAAGAACTGGCCGTACTCGTTCCCAGCCTCGAGGAAGTCCTCCCGGAGGGCAGCCGGCACCTTCCCGCTGGCGACGGTGATCAGGTCCAGTGCCTGGGTGGCGTTGTCGGCCAGCCCGGACCCGATCAGCGTGGACACGTACTGCGTGGCCTCGGCCACGTCGGTGCCCCACGCGGTGGCGTACGCCTGCACCTTGACCGTGAGGTCCTCGATCGCCTTCGCATCGCCCTCGGGTACGAGCTTCGCGGACGCCACCGCCTGCACGGCCTGCATCGCCTCGGCCGCCGACTCGCCGAAGCCTCGGCCGTAGACGTTGCCGGCGACCTCGCCGAGCTGCTTGGCCAGGGCCGGGTCACCGACCTGCGCGGCCAGCCTCGCCCTGGCCTTGTCCAGTTCCAGGCCCTGGAGGAGGCCGGCACCGATGCCGGCGGCGAGGGCCGCGCCGATGAGCGGGCCCTGCTGGCGGATCGACTCACCGGCCTGCTGGAGCTTCTGCTTGGCGGACTTGATGCCACGGTCGAGGGCGGTGTCGTCAGCGCGCAGGTACGCGACCAGCTCACCCAGCTTGAGCGCCACGAGATCACCTCCACTGTCGGATCAAGGACCGTTCGGGCCGTCACCGGCCGGTACCGTGCGCGGGTTGTCCACCCCGTCACAGGAGGCATGAGTGAGAGCACGGCACGTAGCGGTCGCCGTCGTTGCGGCGATCGCGTTGGCGGGCTGCGGTAGCAGCGAGGAGACCCCGGAGGCGACTCCAACCACGCCGGGCGCGATCAGCTCCGAGGCGGTCGAGAAGGCGCTGGAGGCTGCCGGCATCCCGCCGAAGCCGGACCAGAAGACCGCTGACGCCTACCTGGCCGCGCTACGGAAGATCGACCCGGACATCGTCGGAGACAAGGACCCAGACCGGATCATCGACCGGGGCCGGGACCAGTGCCGCACCATCAAGGACTGGCCGAACGACGAAGCCAAGGTGATCATGTTCGCCAACACGCGGTTCACCTCACCGGACCAGCCGAACGGGTTCGGCGAGGCGAAGGCGAAGAAGATCAACGAGGTGGTGCGTAAGCACCTCTGTCCCAGCTACTGACCGGGCGTCTCGGGGACGGGCGCGAACGCCCGGTGCAGCCGGGTGTCCGCCGCCAGCAGACCGGAGATCCGGACGTCGAGCCACCGCCAGGATCGGGTCCGCAACAGGGCTCGGTCCTCGACGTCAACGCCGTATACGTCGTGCAGGTCAGCCTCGACGAGCGCCCACCGGCTCAGGATGTCCGCCCACGAGACCCGGTCCGCGTCCTGCTCCTGCCGGACCTCTTCCGGGTAGTCGTACCACTCGTAGAGGCCGCTGGCGGCGTCGCGGCGGCCCCGTCCGTACGGGTCTTCCGGCCACTGGCCCGGCGCTCCTGACGGTTCGCCGGGCCCGGTGCTTCCGGGCGGCCACCGGACGTCCAGTACCGCTGCGCCGCCTCCTCGCCCGCGATGATCCACAGGTAGGCAGTCGCCCCGCAGAACTGGATGTACGGGTCCGGCACCCGGTCGGCCACCATCTGCTGGTAGACGTCGCCCAGGACCCGCTCCTGCAAGGTGATGTTCCTCCCGCCGGGCAGCTCGGGGAGCGCCTCGACCGCAGCGACCGCGGCCTGAATCTCGTCGGTGCCAGTGGCGGCGTTGACTTCCCCGGCGACGGCGGCGACGCGGCGGCACCACAGTCCCAGCTCTGCCGACGGCAGCGGCAAGGTGTACTCCTTGCCGCGTACCGTCAGCGTCAACCCGGGTGACCAGTAGTCGTCCAGGTCGCCGAACTTCGCACCCATCAGGCGTACGTGTAGTCGTCGGCGGGCGCGTTCGGGCTGGTGCCGCCGGGGGTCGTCACGGTCACCTGGACGGTGCCGGCAGCACCGGCCGGGGCCGTGGCCACGATGTGGGTGTCGCTGACCAGCGTGTAGTTGGTGGCGTTGTTCGCCCCGAACTTGACCCCGGTCGCACCGGTCACGCCGGTGAACTTCGAGCCGTAGATGTTGACCAGGTTGCCGCCGGCCGTGGGTCCGCCGGCCGGGTTGAGTCCGGTCACGGCCGGCACGGCGCTGGCGGCCGGGTTGGTGATCGGGGTCAGCGGGCCTTGGCCCTGGATGACCACGCTGACCGTGTCGAGGGCACCGGTGCCGCCGCCGTCGTGGGGCCACGCCTTCACGTACGCCCGGCCCTCGAAGCTGTCGCCGGCCAGTCCGTTGCGGTCGTACCAGCGGACCCCGAACTCCGCCGACGCCACGTTGCTGGCCTTCGCCGCGTTGAAGCGGTTCCGGAGGAAGGCGTGGACGCTGTCGATGCTGGTGCCGGCCGCGTTCGTCGAGTGCTTGATCTTCGCCTCGATGCGCCAGTTGTAGCCGGTGACGGCCTCCCGGGCCGCGCCGTCGTCCTCGTAGGTCTCGTCGGACTCGGTGCGTAGCTCCTCGATGAGCTTCAGCTCCTCGATCCCGATGAGCTGCTGGTACTGGCTGGCCGGGTAGGTGGCGGTGTCGATGTCGACGCGCATCCGCCGGGCGAGGGCGGTCACGCGGGTGGTGGGGGTCGTCGCCATGACGGTCCTCTCCTCAGTCGGTGCGGTTGCTGGTCGGGCGCATGGCCTCGACGTAGTAGTTGTGGCTGCTTTCCCACCGGCCGTTCGCGTCGGCGCCGAGCGCGGTGTACGACTGCCGGTACACCTGCACGATCGGGATTTCGCCCCAGACCAGGCCGTGAGCGCTGTCGAGCGCGTCAAAGACGCTGTCGCCCAGGTCCTCGGCCACCCTGGGATCCCGGGTGCCGCGCACGCGGATCTGGACGCCCTGGGTGTAGTCGGCCAGCCCCGGCGGGGAGGCGACGACGTACGGGGCGAGCGTGATGATCCGGTCCGGACTGGTGGGGATACCGCGGATGGTGATGCCGACCTCGTTGGCCTGGTAGATGCCGCTGTCCCGCCAGGTGCCGATACCGGCGGCCTGGAGGTGCAGGGCGAGGCCGGTGAGGAGTCGTGAGGTCCAGCCGTCACCGGCCGCCATCAGGGGCCGCCCAGGGGCTTGCCGGCGGCCTTCGCGATCAGCGCCAGCATCACGTCGCGCTCGGTGCCCATCGGCTCCTCCAGGTACTTCGCCTGCCGCCCGTCGTCGTGCCGCAGGGTCATGTCCTCGTGCTGACGAACGGCGTAGGACCGGTCAAAGCTGACCGCGACCAGGCCAGACGCCCGGTCGGAGCTGACCTCACCGGACCGCTCCAGGTCGCCCTCCTCGTGCGGGGCGAGGCCACTGGACACCTGGAGCAGATGCTCGGCGGCCAGCTCGGAGCCGTCGAAGGAGGCGTCAGACATCAGCGCGAGCACCTTGTCGCCGTCCCAGTCGAGGCGGAACTCGTCGGCCATGGGTCACTCCAGGGACAGCTCGACGTGCTCGGGCAGGCCGAGCCCGTGGTCCTCCATCACGCTGACGGCGAGCACCTTGGCGGTGCGGCCGGTCCACGGCAGGGTGACCAGGCTGGACGGCGGGGCGACCGTGGCCATCGGCGCGAACACCGTGGTGGAGGAGACGCCCTCAGCGCCCTCGGCGTCCTGGGTCTGCACGACGACCCGGCGGGTGGTGTCGTCGACGACGCACGGGCCCACGTCGACGGGGTCGGCGTACACGTCGCCGTACGCGCCGGAGCCCTCGTACGCCTGCACCTGCACCGTCCGGGGCTCCGGGATGTGCAGCTCGATGAACTCTTCCCACGTCACGGCTCACCTGCTCTGGGGGCCGTGGCCGGTGAGCCCGGCGGCCTGGAGGATGGTCCACGCCTGCTCCCAGAGGCTGCCGATCCGGACCGGCCGGTCACCCGGGTCGCTGCTGGCCTGCACCGACAGCCGACCGATCGTGAACCCACCGGCCCGGCCCCCGCCGAGGCCGGTGACGTTCCCCGCGTTGAGGTTCGCCGCGACCTGCTCCAGCGTCGCGTCCCGCAGCGCGGTGACGACGGCCTGGTCCTCCGGGTCGTAGACCGCGCAGAGCAGCGCCCGGTCCACGTCCCGGGACGCCCGGTCGAGGAGCTGCTGCGCGTTGACCGGCGTCCGGCCGATGTACTCGGTGAGCTGGTCGACGGTCGCGTACGCCACGTGCCCTCCTCGGGTACGGCGGGGTGGCCGGGCCGCGAACCCGGCCACCCCACGACTCACTCGGCCGTCGGGCCGTACGTTGCGCGCAGGTCGTCGCGCTTCATCGCCCGCACCTCGGCCTCGTCGAGGTCGGGGCGGGTGGCGATGACCCAGTCCGCCCAGGTCTCCTGCGAGGCATTGCCGGCCGGCGGCTCCGGCGTACGGTCACCAGCCGGCTGGCCGACCTCGGCACCCAGCTCGGCCGTCACCTCCGGCACATCGCGGCGCTCCAAGAACACCTGCTCTGCGGCGGTGGTCTCCCGCCGCTGCTGCTCCTCGGTGTCCGTGATGACGACCTGGCCGCCGTCCTCGGTCCGCTCCAGCCGGCCGACCGGGCCAGGCACGATCGGCCCCGGGCCGGCCACTGCGTGGATGCCGGGCGCCACCACATCCGGGCCGTGCGGGTTGGCCTGGCCGGCGTTGACCGGCGGAAGGAAGTCGGTTTCCCGCGGGTCGACGGCGGCATCGCGCAGTCGCGTGCCGAGCTGCTCCTCCGTGACGTCACGCGGGTCCGCCGGCTCCGGAGTGCCCTCGACCGGGCTGTCGGTGGTGCCGTCCACCTCGTAGCCGGCACCCCGGCAGTACTGGATGACCGCCTGGTCGTCGGTCTCCGCGACGCCGTCGCGGAAGACGACGTCACCGATGCGCCCGTTGTACTCCCGGTTCGGGGCCTTGATCGTCGCCATCAGGCCGAGACCTTCACGTTCCGCAGCACGCCCGCGGCACGGGAGCGCTTCAGGACCGGCGCGACCGGGCCCATCTCCACCTCACCGGTCTTGACCGCGCCGGCCTTGCTGAAGTCGGGCAGCCAGTTCTGCACGAGCGGCCGGCCCGCCATGCTGACGCCGTGGAAGCCATCCAGGCCGAACCGGACGGCGTAGATGTCGCTGAGGCCGGTGATGTTCCCGCCTGCGCCGCCCGCGTCCGCGTCCCGGGTGACCGTGCCGATGACGTCGTTGTTGCTGCCGGCCTTCGTGCCGAGGTCGACCAGGTCGATCCCGCGGTACTGCTCGATCGTCTCGCCGAACGCGTTGGTGGTCTTGTCGATCATGTCGGCCCACGCCGCGACGAACAGGAAGTACGCCTTGGTCAGGGAGTTCATGAACAGCGCGTCGGGCTTGGCGTCGAGCTTCCCGAGCCAGTTGTTGACGTGCAGCATGAACTGCAACGCCTTCTGCTTGGTGTCGATCGTGGTCATGTCCAGGTACCCGGTTGCGACGCCGTTGCTCAGCGGCAGGTACTCGGTGGTGGTGCCGGTCAGGATCTTCGACAGGCCGTCGAATCCGTTGGCGTCCACCGCGCTGTCCCCGTTGACCACCTGGTCGGCGAAGAACGCACGCGAGGCCTTGATCTTCTGGGACATCTGGAGCGCGGTCTCGGCGCCGGCCGCGACGCCGTCGAGCACACGGTCGATCTGGAAGGAGCCACCGAGCGGCTTCAGATCCACGCTGGCGCGGACCTTGGTGACCTCGGCCGGGGTGTACTCGCTGTTGATCGCGCGGAACGCGGCGGTCGGCTGCGAGGTCAGTCGGGTGTAGCCGTAGGTCAAGGTCGCGCCGTTGCCGGCCTGGTTCACGACGTCGTCGAAGGTGAGCTTGTCCAGCAGGTAGCTGGACTTCTGAAACTCGTCGATGACCTGGACATCGACGTCATCGGTGGCCATCAGCTTGGCCTGGGCGAGGGTTACGGGCATGGTCTACTCCGGTGTCAGGAGCCGCCGAGCTTGGCGGTGATCGCGTCGGTGAGGTTCTTCGGCTTGCCCTTCTGGCCGCCGGCACCGGAGTGGTCGGTGCCCTGCTTGCCCGGCCCTTGGCCGGTCGGGGTGGAGGCGAGCTTCGGGTTGGCCTTCACCGCCGCCTTAATCGCGGCGGTGACCTTGTCCGGGAAGTCGGCCGCGTCCGGGTCGAGGTCGGCGACCTGGGCGAGGAATCCGCGGCTGTCGAGTACGGCGTCCGGGTCTGCACCGGCCTTGCCGGCGGACTTGTAGACCGCCAGCTCGACGGCGGTCTCACGGGCGCGGGCGACGGCCTTGTCCCGCTCGGCGGCTGCGGCCTTGAGCTGCTCGGCGGGGTCGGTCTTCCCGTCCGGGGTGAGCCCGGCGGCCTTCAGTACGGCGGCGAGCCGTTCGTCGGCGGCCTTCCTCGCCTCCTTGGCCTTCTTCTCTCCCTCACGGGCGGCGGCCAGGGCGCGGGCGTGCCGGTCCGGATCAAACTCCCCGGTGATCTTCGGGGTCTTCGTCTTGTCGTCGTCCTGGCCGTCGTTGGCGCCGGCCTGGTCGTCGGTGCTCCCGCCGTCCTCGTCGCCGCCGGGGTCGCCCTCGCCGGATCCACCCGCGATGACGCGGATGGGTCGGCCGTCGCGTCGGTAGCCCAGGATCTTTCCCGGGGTGACGTGGTGGCCGGTGAGTGGGTTGACGAAGCCGGGCGTGACGGCGGTCGGCAGGGTGGTGCGGTCCACGGGTGCCTCCTTGAGGCTGTCGGGATGGTTCCCGCCGGGCCTCGCCGGCGGTGGTCTGGTCAGCGGCGCGGCAGGTTGCCAGCGCCGATCGCCTCGCGATACGGCAGCCTCTTCAGCTCCGGGTTCGCGGCGAGGTGGTCGCGCATCGTGGCCTGCCACTGGCGGACCTTCGCTGCGGCCGTGGCCTTGGCGGTGTCGTCGAGCGCGCCAAGTTCCCGCTCTTTCCAGTGGCGGATCTGCCGCTCAATGGCCCTCTGTCGTTCCTTGGCTTCGTAGCCCTTCGGGTTGGCCGTGGGCTTGGTCGGGCGGCGGGTTGCACCGGGCAGGTACGACCGGAGCGCGTGCGTGCAGTTCGGGTGCTGGAGTCCAGCCGCGCGGGCCTCGGCGACGCTGCCGGCGATGTCCACCACCACGGTGCCGTCGCCGACCATGCTGGGCAGCTCCACCCGGCCGCGCAGGGTGCCGGAGATGGAGAGCACCTTGCCTTCCCACGGCCGGCATCGCGGGCACTCGCGCGGAGAGTCGGAGACCTCGACCGTGTCCACGCCGAGCGTGGTCAACCGGTCCGTCTGGCCCTGCACAGCGGCCCGCTGGGTGACGGTCCGCGTGCCCATCTCGACGTACGACGAGAGCCGCCAACGCCGGCCACCGGAGTCGACGAACGACACCACGCCTGGTCGACGAACCGTGCGTACGCCCACTGGCTGGCCTGCCGACGGGTCATCCCGCCCGCCACGGACACGGCGGTCGCCTGCTGGATCACCGCTCGGTACACATCCAGGACGTGCCTCAAGACGTTGGAGTGCCGCTCCCCGACGTCGGCGACCAGTGCCGCAGCGAGGTTCTCCACCACGCCCGCGCGGGTGACCAGCTCGGCGACGACACCGGCCGCGCGGACAGCGTCAGGGTCACGCGGGAGCAGCGCCGCCGGAATGCCGGTGGTGGCAACCGCCTGACCGCCCCGGTACGCCCGGGCGATGGCCTCGCGGATCCGCTCCGCCCCCTCCACCTCCACCACACCAAGGATCCGCTCGACGGTGCGCCGCAGCGTGCCGAGCGCGCCGAGGCGGGTGACCGCCCAGTCGGGGGCGTCGATGCCGGCGAGCAGATGCCGAGTGACCTCACGGAGGATGGCCTGCTCGGCGGCCCGGTACAGGTCGACCGTGTTGCGGGTGGCGGCCTCGATCTGGTCGCCGGTGAGGGCCATCTACTACTCCTCGGCCGGCGGTTCCTCGGCGTCCTGGTCGGCGTCGTCGGCGGCCGGCGGGCCGTTCCCGGCGAGGGCGCCCAGGGCACCGCCCACCTCCACCGTCGGCGGGGCGTCGCCCTTGATCCGGGCAACCTCCTCGCGGACCTGGATGTCGTCCCACTCGGGATGGACCGTGCGGACCATCGTGTCGACGGAGACGGCCCCGGCAGCCGACAGGAGCTGCAGCGTGCGAGCGGTCGTCTCCGGGGACTCGCTGACGCTGTCGCCGAACTCGACATTGGGCCTGACCGGGTCAGCTTGGGCGTTGAGCTGGGCGCGCTCGACCGCCAGGAGTAGCTCGATAGCGTCGGCCAGCGCGGGCGCCCAGGTACCGATCCGGTTGCCGCGGGTCGTGAAGCTTTGCCGCTCCCGGGCCTGGACCTCGGTGGCCGTGACCGCGACGTCGCCCTCCTCGCGAGGGTCTGCGACGACAGGCCGGCGTGCCGCAGCGCGGTCTCCACGATCGCGTCGGCGGTCGCCTTGTGCTCGGCGTGCCGGATCGCGAACTGGCTGAGGGTGATCCCGGCGTCGCCGCCCTGCTTGTTCGGCATTTGGGTGAGCGCGGTGAAGACTTCCTGCTCGGCGTCCCAGGTCGCGCCGTTCCCGGGACCCAACGACCGCAGCATGTACTCGGGCACGAGGATCCGGGAGCGGGCCAGCCGCAGGTCCCGCATCCACGAGGTCCACACGTCATCGAGGGCGTCGAACCACTGCTCGTTGCCGTCGAAGTCGGAGCGGCCGAGGTACTTGAGGCCAGGCAGGGTGCGCCACAGGCGTTGCGGGCCGGCGTTCGGTACCCGCACCACGTCGAGGCGGTCCAGGCCGGTCGCCTGGCTGCTCTCTTCGTCGACCAGGTCCGCGAGGTACGCCGACGCGTTCTGCTCGGTGAGCGGCACGGCCCGTCCCAGGTGGGTGCTGGTGCCCTCGTGGAGGGCGTACACAATCCGCCCCGCACCGTTGACCACCTCGTGGTGTTCCAGCAGCCGCACGTGCACGTCCCCGTCGACCAGCAGCGTCGACCAGAAGGTGACCTCGATCAGCTTGCCCCACCGGATGACCGGCACGGCCCCGTCGGCGTGCACGGCTGCGAGGAATGCCCGGTCCGGGTAGACGTCCTCGTCGATGACGGGCCGGAGGTAGACGTCGCCGAGTGCGGAGTCGGCTTCGGCGGCGTGGAGCAGCACGGTGGCGAGGCCGTCCTCGACGAGCTGCTCCAGCCGGGCCATGACTGCGGTGTCTTCGTGGTCGAGCTTCGGCGGCTCGCTGAAGAGCAGGTTCGCCGAGGTGGCGGCGAGGTCGGCAGGCAGGGGCACGTGGAGGCGGCCGTCGCGTTGCCCGACCGGGGAGGGTGCGCCCCACAGCCAGCGGGACACCATGCCGACCAGGCCGCCGGACCGCTGGCCGGGGCGGGTCTTGGGCCGGGCCGTGGTGCGGTTGGCGTACACCTGGCCGAGCTGGTCAGGGCTCCCGCCGTACCAAGCATCCCAGTCGCGGTAGGCGTCGTAGGCGGGGGTGAGCTGCGGCGGCGGCCAGGCGCCATCGGTCGGGATCGGCACCGGGCCTCCTTCGTCATGCTGCGAGGTCGAGGGCTCCCTTCACCAGGGGGCGCCACAGCACCTCGGGGGTCTTGATCGCGTACCGGCCGGCGTCCAGGGAGTGGTCCCCGGCCTTGATCGGCTTGTCCTCACCCAGGAGCGCGGCTTTCTCGTCCCACACGTAGCCGGGGATCTCCTCGATCCAGCCCTCGCAGGACTCGTGGACGAAGAGCAGGCCCTCGGCGAGGAGACTGGCCACCAGGCGGATGCCGTCCAACACGTCGTTGTCGGCGTTGGTCGGGAGCATGCCGTCCGGAAGAGCTGGGTGGAGAAGCTCGCGGCGGACGGGTCGACGCAGATCCAGTCCGGGCGGATGCCGAGCTTGTCGAGCCAGGCGCGCAGCCGGGCGGAGTACTCCGCGTCGGTGAGGCTGCGCTGCTGCTTCTTCGAGTCCCACCGCCACTCGCGGGCGAGGTACAGCTTCCCGTCGACGCCGACGCCCAGGAGCAGGCCGGCGAACGGGTTGGTGGTGCCGTAGTCCACGCCCAGCGAGACCCACCGGGTGATGCCGGGCAAGGTCTTGACCACGTGCTTCGCGGGGTTCCAGCCCTCGTAGACGGTGCCCTCGGCCACGCACCAGTCGCCGAGGATGTTCCGCCGGTAGTAGAGGCCGGTGTACTGCCGCCGGTACCGGGCCTTGACCGCCTCGGAGAGGACCGGGTTGTCGTCGAGGAGGAACTTCAGCACGTACCAGTCACCGGCGAGGTCACCGCCCGGGCGGGCCCGCTCGATGCCCTCGGTCATCAGCCAGTGTCGCGGGTTGTCCGGGTTGGTGTTCCCGAAGATCTGGCTGCCGTCGACGGAGCAGCGGCCGAGGAGCTGCTCATGGAAGCTGCGGGCATCAGGGACCACTCGTCGACGTACGCGCCCCGGCAGGTCATGCCCCGGAGCCGGTCTCGCTGCGTTCGTCGTTGAAGGTGATGACCTCGACCGTGGTGCCGAGGATCGTGGCGGTCGGTGCGCCCCGGGTGTACGTCGTCGCCTTGGCCAGCGGTCCGAAGAGCACCGGGTCTCGCAGCGGGTTGAAGATGTTCCGGACCGCCGTGTCGTACGTCTTCGCGGTAACGACCAGGTCCCCGCTCTTCGGGGTCTTCGGGTCGGCGAGGTACATCAGCCACCGGAGCAGACCGGAGGCGGTCTTCCCGGACCGGATGGCGCCCTCGGCGAGGTTGACGAAGAAGTTGCTCTCGCAGACGTACTCGATCTGCTCTCCGACAGGGGCAGGCCCCGGAGGTCGACGCCGGTCACGTCGCGTCCTTACGCGCGTTGATCAGGGCTTCGCGCAGGTCGGTGAGCATGCTCTTCTCGGACTCGTTGCCGGTGGCCTGTCGTACTCGGCCAGCTTGAGTGCGGTGTTGGCGAGGGCCTGAATGGCGCTGGCGATGTCCCGCTTGTCCCGGAACGGCGGCTCGTCGACGTCGCGCTCGTTGTAGTCGTTCTCCTTGCCACCGAAGTTGTAGATCTTGGCCTTGGAGAAACATCTGGCCCATCAGCTTCTGGGCACCCGCGAGTGCGTCGACCTGGAGCTTGGCGCGGCGGGCGGCGGCGTCGTCCTTCTTGGCCTGGGTGGCGACCTTCGTGCGCTCCCGGTCGAACGTCAGGCCGAGCTCGTCGGCGATGCGGGAGATGGTCTTCCCCGAGCGGCCCATCTCCTTCGCGATGGCGTTCCGGCTCAGCTTCTGGGCGTGCAGCTCCTTGACGCGGTCGTAGTCGGCCTGGGTGACGGGGCGGGGGCGGGTCATGGGTCACCTCGTCACGGCCCTTGGCCGGTCAGGGGTCGGCGGACAACTCGACGTGGGCGGGCGGGGCGGCGAACCCGACCGGAGAGCTGCGGGCGTATCCGGCCGTCTCGCGGAACAGGTCGAGTGCCTTGGCGGCGACGACGTCCAGGGGCTCGGCGGCTTCGACGATGACGGTGTGGCCGGCCACGGTGACGTCCACCTTGACCGGGGCGGGCGGATCGGTCACGACTGCTCCGAGGGGGAATTCCCCGCCCTGCGGGGATGTTGACCACATTCGGTGCGGCAGTGGGCCGGCCGAGTCCATAGGGGGCGGATCATGCCGAACAACGGCAACGATGAAAACGAGCTGCTCCGCGAGGCGAAGGTGTCGATCCTCAAGAAGATCACCGAGCTCAACACCACCTCCGTGGGCCTGAAGGGGACCCTGGAGCTCGCGATGGCGTACACCGTGCTCGACGGGGAAGCTGCCGGCGAGACGCCGAAGAGCTGACGCGGTGTGCGGGCAGGCCGGCCACCACAGCGACCTGCCCGCGTTCCCCGGCGCGTCCGACCTGGACGCGAAACAGCCCGGGAGCCGTGGGGCTCTACCGGGCTGCGGACAGACTCCGCCTATGGGAGTCGGTGAACAATCATCATGCGGCGAGGGCGACTCCAACGTCAACTCGGCGTCGTCGTCCGCGGCCGCCGGTGCGCTTGTCCGCCTCAAT